>JANONM010000472.1:0-7727 GCA_031420855.1 Hyphomicrobiales bacterium | reverse complement strand
ATTGCAGGCACCGGTGCCGCAAATCCGATAGCCATGATTGCATCCTTCGGCATGGCGCTGCGTTATTCTTTGGACATGGGTGATTGGGCCGACAAATTGGACACCGCCATTTCCGCTGTCCTGGCACGCGGCCTGCGCACCAAGGACATTGCAGGCGACGGAGCGGCCAATACAAATACCCAACAAATGGGCGATGCGATTTTGAAGGAGTTGCAGGCCATTGTTTGAGCCCGCTGCGAAACGCCCTTCGAGGCCCGCATGGGCGGGCACCCCTGGTTGAAGTTACTCATTGAAATCCCTCACCCTGAGGTGCGAGCCCTTGCGAGCCTCGAAGGGCTGATGGTGAAGAAAGGACTGCACAATGCTTGTACTTAAAACATCTTCCATCACGGCGTTGGTCCATCCCTTGGGGGGCCGTCTTGTCTCATGTGTTTTCGACGGTCAGGAAACCACGGTCGGGGCGGGCAGCGATGACGATCCGGGTGGCGCTGATCTTTATTCCGGCGTGCTCTGTGGACGCCATGCCGGACGCATTACCGGGGCTGAATTTCCCTTGGATGGTCAACAGGTCAAACTTTCAAAAAATCATGGCCCAAACCATTTGCATGGCGGCTTCGACAGTTTTGCCCAGCGGTTTTGGGCGCACCAGCAGGACGGCAACCGCATTGAATTGAAATTGCAGTCGCCCGATGGTGAAGAGGGTTATCCCGGTGCGTTGGATGTGACGGCGGTTTATGAATTGCTGGGCAATGTTCTGTCGCTCGACTTCACCGCCACAACAACCAAACCTACGCTCTGCAATCTCACCAACCATGCTTATTGGAACATGGCGGCAAGTGACAATGTGCTGGATCATGAGTTGCAGGTTTATGGTTCGAAATACTTTCCGCTCGATGATGCCATGTTGCCGCTCGGCGAAATAGCCGATGTTGAGGGAACGCGGATGGATTTCCGCAGCCTTCGCCCCATCGCGGGTGACTATGACAATGCCTTTTTGCTCGATGGCCAGCATGGTGAATTGAAACCGGCGCTGCGCCTGCGCGATCCGAAATCCAAACGCACGCTCGATGTTTTCACTACGGAGCGCTGTGTACAGGTTTATACGGCTTGGCATTGGGAACCATCAGTCGTCAGCCGGACTGGCCCGATCAAACGCTCCCAGGCCTTTGCCATTGAACCCCAATGTGTGGCCGATGCGCCAAACCATCCGGCGTTTCCGCAATCAATTCTGCGCCCCGGTGAAATTTACCGGAACCGCATGGAGTGGCGCTTCTCATAGGAAGCCATAGGGGTCCACGTCGATGCTCATGTGCAGGGAACCCCGTGGTTTCACGTCACCCAACCATTGGCGCAAGAAGGCTTGCAGGTCCACATCGCGCGACGCCTTGACCAGCAAACGCCAGCGATGCCTGCCATTGATGACGGCCAGCGGCGCCGGAGCGGGCCCCAGCACTTGCACATCCTTGGTGGCCACAACCTGGCTGGCAATCTGCTTGGCAAATCTCTCGACCTCCAGCGCATCCACGCCGGAAAAAATGATCCCCGCAAGACGACCATAAGGCGGCAACCCGCCCTGCTCGCGGATGATTTTTTCCTGGGCGAAATAGCCTTCACGATCTGCCTTCGCCAATGCCTGCATCAGGGGATGTTGCGGCGCATAGGTTTGCACGAGGGCATGCCCGGGTTTTTCGCCCCGCCCCGCCCGTCCCGCCACTTGTGACAGCATGGCCCAGGTGCGCTCACCCGCCCGGGGATCGGATGATTCCAGCGCCAGATCGGCATCTACCACACCGACAAATGTGAGATGGGGAAAGTGGTGGCCCTTGGCCACCAGCTGTGTGCCGATGATGAGATTGTAAGTGCCGTCAGTCACATCGCGCAACATATCACGCAACGAAACACCCCGTGCCAGATCGCTGGAAAGTACGGCAAGTCGCGCCTCCGGAAATAATTGTAATGCCTCTTCCGCCAGACGCTCAACACCGGGACCGACGGGCACCAGTTTTTCCGTAGCTGCACATTTGGGGCAGGCCTGCGGCACAGGCTCGTGATGGCCGCAATGGTGGCACATCAGCTGGCGGCGGAAGCGATGCTCGACTAGCGAAGCCGAACATTGCGGGCAATCCATGCGGTGACCACAGGTGCGACACAGGGTGAGCGGCGCATAGCCGCGACGGTTCAAAAACAACAAGGCCTGATCTCCGGCTTCCAAGGCCTTGCGGGTTGCGGTGATCAGCGGTTCTGAAAGCCATGTCGAAGCTGTCCGGGTTTCCATTCGCATGTCGATGAGCTTGATCTCAGGCAATTCCCGCCTGCCATGGCGGTCCGGCAATTTGAGCAGACCATAGCGGCCACGATCCACATTGACGATGGATTCAAGCGACGGTGTGGCCGAGGCCAGCACGACAGGAAATTTGCCAAGCGTGCCATAAAGCACGGCCATGTCGCGGGCATGATAGCTCACCCCCTCCGATTGCTTGTAGGCCCCCTCATGCTCTTCATCGACAACGATAAGGCCGAGATTTTTCCATGGCAGAAACAGCGCCGACCGGGCCCCCACCACAATGCGGGCTTCGCCATGGGCCACACCACGCCACACCCGCTCGCGCTCGCGGGGCCGCAAATCTGAATGCCAGCCCGCCGGAACGCAGCCGAAACGGTTCTCCACCCGCGCCAGAAACCCTGAGGTCAGGGCAATTTCGGGGAGCAACAACAGCACCTGTGCGCCACCCGCCAAAGCCGCTGCCATGGCTTCGAAATACACTTCGGTTTTGCCACTGCCAGTGACGCCATCCAGCAGCATGACTTTATGTTGGCGGGCTGCCACGGTGGCCCGAAGGTTTTGCGCGGCTTGTTTTTGCAGGGGTGAAAGTGGTTTGCCGGACCGATTGAGTTGCGGGGCCTGAAACTTTTCTTGCACAGGCAGAGGCACGGCAATCAGTGCGCCTTGCTTGGCCAAGGCCTTCACCACGGATTGTCCCACGCCCGCAACTTCCGCCAGTTCGGCTGCACTCCTGGCAAATCCGTCACGGGCAATCTCAAGCACCCGGGCCCGTTGCGCCGTGAGCTTCGGCGGCACCACTTCAGCGGCACGATAGGCCATGCGTTGCCGTTCCGGCTCAAAGGCTGAGGGCACACGCAACACCATGCGCAAGACATTGCCCATGGGTTCGAGATAATAACGCGCCAACCATTCGATGAATTGGCGATGCACGGCTGCCAGTGGCGGCATGTCAAAGCGTTGGATGACATCACGCAGTTTGAGATTTGTGCCAAATGTTTCCCGGCGCTCCCAGACCACACCGATATAACTGCGTGGTCCCAGCGGCACTTCCACATAGTCGCCTTCCGCCAAAACCAGCCCTGCGGGCACCCGATAGGTATAGGCCTGCGGCACCGCCAGGGGCAGCAGCACATCGACAAGCTGAATTGGATTTTCGACCATGGTCTTGAATAGGCTTGGTAGCCAGCGGCTTCCAGTTCTATATCTGCGGCCCATGAAAACTGCCACAACCCACACAAGGGAAATCATCTACAGCGAACCCTTCACCATGGCGCGGCGCTTGCGCAACGAGAAAGCTCTGACGCTTTTGGAAAGTGCCCAGCGTCATGAGCATTTGGGGCGCTATTCGTTTCTGGCTGTAAATCCCTCGCACACCCTGCGGGTGGAAAACGGTGTGGCTTTTCTGGATGGCATGCGACAATCAGCAAAGCCACTTGACATCTTGGCGGAGCAGTTCCGCAACAATCGTCGCCCAGCGGTTCCGGGACTTCCGCCTTTTCAAGGCGGATGGGCCGGGTATATTTCCTATGACTATGGCCGCCACCTCGAACCCAAGGCGCGAATTCCGGCTTTTGCACCGCTCTGTCCCGATATGGTTTTTCACCGCTTTGACAGCGTGATCGGTATTGACCATCTGCAGGAGCGGGCCTGGATCATGGCAAGCACCGCAGATGCCGCTGATGCCTTGGAAAGCTTGCTGAAGCAAAAGCAGAAGCCTTTGGGGCCAGACGTGCGGGCAGTATTTTCGCCGGAGATGTCCCGCAACACCCATGAAGCCAACGTTGCACGTACCATTGAATATATTCTGGCGGGTGATATTTTTCAGGCCAACATCACGCAAACTTTCACAGCACCGGTGCCACAGGACTTTGATCCCCTCGCACTTTACAAACAGTTGCGTGAAGGAAATCCGGCACCCTTCGCCACGCTGATGACCTATGACAGCATCACAATCATTTCATCCTCACCCGAACGCCTGATTCGCTATGACGGCAAGACGGCGGAGGCGCGGCCGATCAAAGGAACCCGCCGCCGCGATGCTGACCCGGCCCACGATGCCAGCCTGATTGCTGATCTCACATCGTCAAGAAAGGACCGGGCCGAGAATGTGATGATTGTTGATCTCCTGCGCAATGATCTCTCGCGTGTATCAAAGCCAGGGACCGTCAGGGTACCGGTACTCTGCGGTTTGGAGACCTATGCCAATGTACATCATCTGGTGTCGGTGGTACAGGGCGAACTGGCTGATGACAAATCGGTGGTCGACCTTTTGACAACAGTGTTCCCCGGTGGTTCCATCACTGGCGCACCCAAACTGCGGGCCATGGAAATCATTTCGGAACTGGAACAATCAGCGCGTGGGGTTTATTGTGGGACCATGGGCTACATCGGTTTCAATGGCACCTGCGATTTCAACATCGGCATCCGCACCGTCCAGGTTGCAGGTGGGGTGATGCGGCTGCAGGGCGGTGGCGGCATCACGGCAAGGTCAAATCCCGCAACCGAATATGACGAGAGCTTGCTCAAGGTCGAACGCATCCGCGAGGCCCTGACGTGATTTTGATCATCGATAACTACGACAGCTTTGTGCACAATATCGCCCGCTATTTTGTTGAAGTGGGGCAAGAGGTGAAGCTGCGCCGCAATGACGAGGTGAGCGATGCGGATTTGGAGGTCCGGGCAATCGTGATTTCGCCCGGTCCCTGTACGCCGCAAGAGGCTGGTTCCTCGCTGGATGTGGTGCGAAAATTTTCGGGCCGCATTCCCATCCTTGGCATTTGTCTGGGCCACCAGGTGATTGGCGAGGTGTTTGGCGGCAAGGTCGTGCGCGCCTTGCACCCCATGCATGGTGACAGTTCGGAAATCCGCCACGACGGCACGGGAATTTTTGAAGGACTGCCACAGAACTTCAATGCGGGGCGTTATCATTCCCTGATTGTGCAAGGCGTGGAACATACAGACTTGCGGGTGACAGCAACGAGCAGCGATGGTGAAATCATGGGGCTGGCCCACAAGACCCATCCGACTTTCGGTGTGCAGTTTCATCCTGAATCGATTCTCACCGAACATGGCTATGACATGCTCCGCAATTTTCTGACGGTCGTGACATGATGCGCATCTGGTATGGGGGAAAATTGCATGAGGGGCCTTTGCCAATTCAGGCAACCGATCGCGGCCTGACGCTGGGCGACGGGATTTTTGAAACCCTGCTGGTGCGGGATGGCATTGCCTTGTGGCGTTTTGAACATTTGCAACGCATGGAAAATGCGGCGCAGATAATGGGTCTGCCGTTCAATGGGGATGATATCGAAAACGCCATGGATGGCTTGTGTCACGGCACCACGGGAAGCCATACCTTGCGTTTGACCCTGAGCCGGGGTGCGGGTTTGCGCGGCCTTGCTGATGACGGAAAGTCGCCGACTTTCTATGCCACGCTGGTGCCATTCGATGAGGCCTTGCAATTTCAGCCCGTCAGTCTTCTGACCTCATCCATAATCCGCAATGAAAAATCCCTGTCATCACGCCTTAAAACCCTTTCCTATGTCGACAATATTCTGGCGGCGCGCGAAGCCGTGGCAAAAGGTTATGACGATGCCTTGATGCTGAATACCAAGGGCCGTGTGGCTTGTTCGACCATTGGCAATGTTTTTTTGTGGGTCGAAGACAGGTTGGTAACGCCGTCTCTTGCGGAGGGCGTTCTGCCGGGTATCATGCGCCATGCGGTTTTGCAGGCGGCAAAATCCTCAGGCATCAAGGCAAGCGAAAAGCGCGTGACGAAAGCCGATCTCGCACGGGCCAGTCGTCTGTTTGTCACCAACAGCCTGCGCATCCTGCGGCCCGTCAGCAGGCTTGATGACCGGAAGTTTTCGCAAAAGCGCCACGCCGGGGAAAATGCCATCATTGCACAAATTGCCCATCTCATGATGGAGCAACTCGTGTTAAGCTGACACGTGAAGGAGACCGCCCATGAAATTTTTTGCCGACACCGCCGACATTAGGGAACTCAAGGAAATCCAGGAGATGGGATTGCTGGATGGGGTGACCACCAACCCGTCAATCATCGCCAAATCCGGCAAGGACTTCAAGGCAACCATTGCCGAAATCTGTGCCTTCTGTGAAGGTCCCGTCAGTGCTGAAGTGGCAGCCCTCGATTATGAGGGCATGCTGCGCGAAGGCAAAATCCTGCGGGCCATTGCCAAGAATGTGGCCATCAAGGTGCCGTTGACAGTGGATGGATTGCGGGCCTGCAAGACGTTTTCCGCCGAAGGCACCATGGTCAATGTCACCTTGTGCTTTTCGCTCAACCAGGCCCTGCTTGCGGCCAAGGCAGGAGCTGCATTTATCTCACCCTTTATCGGCAGGCTGGATGACATCAACCTGGATGGCATGGAACTGATTGGCGAAATCCGGCAGGTCTATGACAATTATGGTTTTGATACCAACATTCTTGCAGCCTCGATCCGCACCGCCAATCACATCAAACAGGCAGCCTTGATCGGGGCTGATTATGCCACGGCCCCACCCGCAGTGTTAAAGGCATTGGTAAAACATCCCCTCACTGACAAAGGCATCGAAAGCTTCATGGCCGATTGGGCCAAGGCGGGGCAGAAGATTTGAGGGGGTAAGGGGCTGTCAACCAATGGGGTTCATCATTCCCGTTGGTCCCCACCTCCGGCCCCCGATCAAGTCGAGGGCCAACTCCTCCCCGATGAAGAATCGGGTTGGAGGGTAAAATCAGACACCGCCCTCCAACCCGCCCCTTTGGCGGGGAGGAGGTGCCCGAAGGGCGGAGGTGGGGGATACGACATCGCAATCTTGCCGTTAGCCTAGCGCGGGTGGCAATGAAGTTCGAGGGGGACTTTCTTGGCCAATCCAATTCATATCTTCAACCTCGCCCCGGACGCCGCCACCATTGCGCAACTCTGGCTCAAATCTCTTGCCAAGGAAAAGCGCCTCTCCCCAAAAACCCTCGAAGCCTATGGCCGTGACCTTGGGCAGTTTGCAGACTTTCTGCAGGATCATCTGGGCGGGTCGGCAGGCACATCAGAACTTGAAACTCTCAGCCTCGGTGATTTTCGCAGCTTCATGGCCAGGCGCCGCAGTGATGGCATTGAGGCGCGATCTTTGGCACGGCAGATGTCATCCCTCAGGTCATTTTTCCGTTTCGCTGAATCACGCCAGCATTTTCACAACAAGGCCTATGGGGCCGTGCGCTCGCCCAAATTGCCCCATGCCATTCCCCGCCCGCTGTCCATCGGCATGGCGGAGAAAGTTTTGGCCGATGAAGACATGGCCCATGATGTGCCGTGGATTGGCGCCCGCGACAAGGCGGTGCTGACGCTGCTTTATGCCTGTGGTCTGCGCATCTCGGAAGCCCTTGCACTGAACACCGCCCAATTGAGGGATGATCCCTTGGTGATCAAGGGCAAGGGCGGCAAAACCC
>JANONM010000471.1:0-14679 GCA_031420855.1 Hyphomicrobiales bacterium | reverse complement strand
ATCGGTGCTGTCACCAGCTTGTAATCTTCCGCGCCGTCGGCATTGGTCTTGATGATGAAATTTTCGCCATGGTGCTCAAGTTCATATTCAAGTCCCTTCTGGCGTTGCAAGACAACACGGGGCTGGGCTGTCGGCGTGCTTGCATCGATCAACCAGTTTTCAGAGGTATCGTGGTCGTGAACGCTGATGACGATGAACTGTTCAGATTGCGTGGTGCCAATGCCGGTAAACATGCCGGTATCGTTTTCTTCGAACACCAAAACATCGTCTTCTTGTTTAGTGCCAATCCGGTGGCGGAAAGTTTTCAGCGGCCTGTGGTTTTCGTCTTGCAGCGTGTAGAAAATAAAACTCCCGTCGAGGGACCAGCAGGCATCACCCCCTGTATTTGTCAAAACATCATCAAGGTCGTGGCCCAAGCCATAGTCGCGGATTCTGATTTCATAGAATTCCGATCCCTTGTCATCAACCGACCAGGCACCACGTCCATGATCAAACGATTGTGACACGCCACCAAAGCTGAAGTAGTCGTGCCCCTTGGCCATGGCGTTGCAATCAAACAGCACGACTTCTGCGCCACCTTCACGCGGTGCCCGCTTCAACAACGGATACTGTCCGCCCTTGATAAAGGCCGATGAATAAATGAAAGGACCATCCGGCGTTGGCACCGATTGGTCATCTTCCTTGATGCGGCCTTTCAGTTCCGAAAACAGTGACTTCTGGAATTTTGTCGTGCCAGCCATCTTCGCCTTGGTGTAGGCGTTCTCGGCTTCAAGATAGGCGCGAATATCCTGCGGCAACAAGGCGGGATCATGCATGACCGCTTGCCAATTGTCGGCCTTCAGCCACTTGTAATCGTCGTTCTTCACATGGCCATGCCAGGTTTCCGCGTGGGAGCGCCGGTCGGCACTGGGCGGCACCGATGATTTTTTGGCAGGCTTTTTGGCCATTATTTTTCACCACTTGGTTTGAAGGTCAGGGCAACGCCATTGATACAATAACGCAAACCCGTGGGTTTTGGACCATCCGGAAAAACATGGCCCAAATGTGCCTCGCAATCCTTGCAGTGAACCTCGGTGCGCTTCATGAAAAACTTGCGGTCGACCGTGGTATCGACAGCCGACTCAACCGGCGAAAAAAAACTGGGCCAGCCTGTGCCGCTTTCAAACTTGGCATCCGCGTCAAAAAGCGAACGTCCACAGCAAACACACGAAAACATGCCTTGGCGTTTCTCATCGTTCAGCGAGCTCGTAAAGGCTCGCTCGGTGCCGTGTTCGCGGGTCACGCGGTAGGCTTCGGGCGAAAGTTGTTTCTTCCAGTCTGCGGTTGATTTGGTCATCATGTCCTCATTCCATTTTGGGCTGTTGCAGGCGCAGCAAAAGCACAGAACTCCATTTACCTGCCATTAACCATAACTCCAAGCAGGTTGCATGGTTAACCCCGCCACATGGCGGAATTAATCAAAACGGAAGCACTCCTCTGCAATGTTCCCATGGGGATTGAATTGGGGCCACGGTAGAGACATGAACGCGAACACGGCGCTTGCAGAATTCGGGGAGAGTGCTTTGACGCATACTGCCGCTGCTTTTTTTCCCGGCCCATCTGCCGAACCGCAGAAGCCCAAGATATCAGCCAATTCATTTCGTGATCTCACGGCGCGTTTGAAGCGGCCTGCGACTGTTGTTGCCATTGCGCAACCACCAGTCATTCCTGCTATCGCAGAAAACATCATTTGTGCGCCAGCCATTGAAGCTCCGGCTGAAATTGCGCCATACATCATGACCGATATTGTTGCACCGCCATTGCAAGAGCAGCGGGTCCAAACAAACACGGTTGCAATCGATCTCAGTATGCCATTGCCAGATTTGGCTGTTGACCCGGTGGTCGCGCCAACTGCCACATTGTTGACCGAAGACTCTCCACTGGATTGGGCACCGTCTTTCACGCTTGAAAAACCACATGTTGCGCCGGAAAATGCGGCATCATTTGAAGCAACACTTGTTGGTGCCGACGTTCCAGTTGAAATTCAGGTTGCCGCCACCGACACCGACACCGATATCCAGGTTAAACAAGAGCTGGAAAAACGCCGCACCGAACTGGAACTCGAAGCCATTTGGCGTTCGTTGCTTGCCAAACCCACGGCTGAAGACCTCGCTCATTATTTGCGTGAAGTTGGCGAATTTGCCAAACAGGAAGGCGGCATGTCCGTTCCGGTGGCAGCCGACTTCGATCTTGCAACCATTCAGCCCGCTTCGGAGATGTATGGCAGCGCAATCACGCCAGTTGTCGTTACAGCCGATATCGAAGTCTTCGATAAGCCAGAGATCGAATCACACATCAAAAGTGAATCTGCGGCACTGATCGCTGCGGCAGTGGCGTCTGGATTTGAGAACGCCGAGCTTGCCCGTTCCTTGCTTGATATGATGGCAACCGGAAACAGTTCGGGCTTGCCCCACGAGCGTGCCCTTGCCGCTGACACGTTGTTACGGCTTTTGCCGAAACTTGAATTGAAACCATTGGTCATGTTGGCTGAGCGGTTGGCCATGATGGACAACCCGCCGCATTTGCTGGTCGCCCGCCTGATCCGTGATCCGCGGGTCGAGATTGCAGGACCGCTACTTGAGAATTGCATGCATATCACTGATCGCGATTTGCAGATGGTGACCGAAGTACCGGAACTTGCCAAACTGCGCATGATTGCCCGTCGCCGCAAACTTTCGCGTGCCATCAGCGATGTGCTGATCAAAACCGGCGAGCCATCCGTGCTTTTGACATTGGTGCGCAACATGGAAGCTGAAATCTCCCATGAAGGCTTCAATGCCCTGATTGCCCATGTGGACGAGCAGCCTGACTTGCTGGCACCCCTGGCAACCCGGCCAGACTTCACGGCACCTTTTGCTTTCGAGTTGTTCTGGCATGCCCCGGCACCCATGCGCCGCTATATACTTTCACGTTTCCTGACGGACTCGGAAACCTTGGGCAAGATCCTGAAAATCACCCTGGCAACCAAGGATGTTGAAGAACACGAAGACCAGTCCTCCGGTGATTTCGCCATCATGGAAGCTTTGGATCGCGCGGCCCGTGGCAAGCGTGAGGAAGCCTCCGAAGAATTGGCCACAGCCATCAGGATTGCACCCGAAACAGCCTTGCGCGTTCTCAGTGATCCGCAAGGCGAGCCGCTTGTCGTGATGCTGAAAGCCGCTGGTTATCCGCGCAAAGCCATGCGGGGTTTGCTGCAAAAAATGAGCGAATCAGAATTGCCAATCATCTCGCGGCTTCGTGACCTTGATGACCTGCAGTCGATTTTCGAGACCATGTCATTCACCAAGGCCCGGATATTGCTGACTTATTGGGATTGGGCCCAATGCAAAAGCGGCCCCTACGCTCCGGTGCATTGAGCCATCCGGGAGCTATTCATGAAAAATTAATCTATTGGACTCTTGCGGATCACCAAGCTTCGATTCATAACGGTGTGAAGCAACACATTTCTATGTTGGCGGGGCGGCAGCAGTGGAACATAAACCTGGAAGCAAGGCGTTCAGGGCACAATTGATTGTGCCTGAACAACGACAACTCTATGACTATTGGCTGGAGAAGTCGGGTGAATACAACATGCCCCGTCGGGCAGATATCAATCCAGCTCAATTGCCGCGCCTGTTGCCTGGTCTGAGCTTGGTTGATGTTGCCAGCACGGTGGAAACTTGCCGCATCAGGTTGGCAGGAACCCGCTCGCGGGAAATCTATGACCGTGAAATTACCGGGTTGCAGCTGCAAGAGATGAGGTGGGGCAGCAAGCGTGACTATTGGCATGCGGCCTATCAACGGACCATTGAAAAAGCTGTACCGACCCAGGGCGTGTTGCGCGGCCCGATGATCGACAAGGAACATGTTGTCCAATATTGGCTGAAACTGCCTTTGCGCACCTCAACTGACAGCGTGGGCATGGTGTTGTGTTTTGACTATTTTGTGCCCGCCTCTGAAATCGGTTTGGACGGCCAGATGGCTTCAGCCTAATATAGGCATTGATTCCTTTAAAATACTGATGTAGGAATATTAACCGAAAGGATAATGTTCCCATGACAAATTCGCACGAATCAAGTTCGGGCCTCGGAAAGCCGGATCGTCCAGGCTTGGAGACAAGCCTTGATCCAACAGAGCTTCGTTGGCTGATAGCTCATCCGGGAATTTTTTTCTGGCGGCAAGGCCATTGGCTTTTGCGCCACGACAAGGATGGCAAGGTCAGGAAACTGGCGGCTTCACGGGTAACTTTTTTCAAGAAGTTGCTGGAAGCCGGACAACTGGTTGAGCCGACGCCAGGTTTTTTCCGCCTGGTTGCAGCACCTCCCAAGCCTTTGTTGAACGAAATGGAAAGCCCCTTGGCACGTATTGCATCGTTGCGGTCGCCGGATGGGAAACCTTTTGTCGATCTCCACGAAATTGCCGCAGGCGAACGGTTGCGGCGTGACTTCGAAAAATCATCTCTGGCAGCAAGAACCACAAGCCAATATGATGCGGCACCTGTGTCTGGCGGAGGGCATTGGCAAATGAGCGACAATGCGTTGGCGAGGTTGACCGACAATGCCATCGACGCCCGCCAAAGGCTGCATTTGGCGCTTGACGCTGTAGGCCCTGAGCTTTCAGGTATCCTCTATCATGTCTGCTGTTTGGCCGGTGGTTTGGAACAGGCTGAACTGCGGCTGGATTTACCAAGGAGAACCGGAAAGATTGTGTTGGCTTTGGCGTTGACCCGTCTTGCCCGCCACTATGGCTTTAAACCCCCACTCAAACACGGCAGCCAGGGCAAGATTGGCCACTGGGCGGTGGATGATTTCAAGCCAACAATTGCGCCGCCATCGCATCAGCCTTGATGCGCTTGACCATGGATGCAAGACCATTGGAGCGCTGGGGTGTCAAATGTTCCTGCAAACCCAAATTGGCGAGGGCGGCTGCGGAATCATAGGTTGCATAGTCCTCGATCGGCAAGGGATCAAACATCATGAATGTAATGGCGATCAGACCTTTGACAATCAGCGCGTCGCTATCGCCGACAAGCGCCAGTTTGCGGCCTGTCGGTGTTGCAACGGCAGTCGTGTGAATCCAGACCTGGCTGGCACAGCCACTGACTTTTGTGGCGGGGGATTTGAGTTCATCCGGCATGGCAGGCAAGGCCTTGCCCAATTCAATGACATGCCGGTATCGATCTTCCCAGTCATCCAACACGGAAAAATCATCAACCAATTGGGCAAGTTCAGAGGTGGCAGAAACATTGTTCATCCCGCAACACTTAAACTGCGCGGGACAAAGACTCAACTCTCACGATTTGGAGAGGTAGGAACCGGAAGCAGGCTGTCGACCGATCCGGTGGCAATGTTGTCGAGGTCTTTTGCCGAGGTCTTTTTCTTGTGTTCCTGTTTCACAGTTGCGTCGTTGGCCCATTCATAAATCAGCTTGGCCGAATATTTGGCTTTCGCCTCGATTTTTACGGCCATATGGCCCGCTGCCTCACAAACAACTGGTTTGCGCATGCAAAACCCTTTGACGTCAGAAAAGGCCTCGGCAGCAGCAACGACATAACCAAAAGGTCCGGGATCACGGGCAACATCCGTTTCACCCGGTCGAGCCATGTTCGGTGGCGAAGGCAGCAATGCAAAAATTGCACCGAGCACCAGTGTGGTTCTGAGAATCCCCATCATCTATCCCTTGCTTGAAACTGTTTCAGTCGTTTCTTCACAGCTGCATTCCTAGCACATAAGCTTTGCGCACCCGTGAAGGGGCAGGCGTGAATTGGAAGCTTTCAGGCAACAAATTCTTAACCATGCCGACTGGCTTGGAAAGCTGATGTTAACCAGCCCAGGGGCAAAGTGGCTTGTGAGTTTTGTTTGCGAGTCTGAGTTTGCCTAAGAAATCCAAGTCCAATGTCAGGCATGTGCCTGAAGCAATCGCGGCCACGATGCGCCCCACCTCCATGGTGTTGCTCAGCATCGCGGCCGTTTTTGGCGGCATGATCACTTTCAATGCATTTTTGGGCCAAAACTTGGGTAGTTCAGGTACTGTGCCAACGAGCGGAAAGCAGGGCAAACCTGCTTTCGAAGCGACCGACAAGACGTCACGTACTGTAACCCTGAAATATGATGAACTGATCGAAGACGTGCAGCGTGAACTGCTGGCCACGGGTCATTTTCAAGGGCTGGTGGATGGTGTTGACGGACCCAAAACCCAGATTGCCATTGAAACCTATCAGCAGCAAAATGGTTTGGTTGTCACTGGCGTTGCGAGCCCGCAACTGCTCGAACACATCCGTTTCATGCAAAAGGTGGCCCAGGCCAGCGAGTTTACAGGGTCCATCAATGCCAGCGATACGGTGCGCCTGCCAGATCCCGAAGCAAGGCTGTTGGCTCCAAAGCGGCACCTGCTCAAAATCGTGGTGGAAGAACCGGAGCTTGAGGTCAAGAAAACACCCCTAAAAGCCCCGGCAAAACCCTTGCTCAAAAAACAGCCCAAGTTGTCTGACAAGAAGCCGATAAAACCCACAGGTAAACCAGTGGAAAAAACCGCAGAAAAACCTTTGCCGAAGGCCAAGCTCAAGCCTGTTTTGAAGTCTGATCCCAAAGCCAAGGGCCTTGCAGCCGTCGTTCAGCCCAAGGAAACGGCGACGTTGAAACTGCAACAGCGCCTTGCCAAACTGGGTTTTGATCCGGGCACCCGCTCTGGCGAAATGGACGAGGCAACGCGCGCCGCGATCCTTGGCTTTGAATTGAAGCATGGCCTGAATATGGAAGGCAAGGTTTCAAAGAAACTTCTGCTGGCCATGAAGGCCGCTGAAGCGCAGCGTCAGGCCGCCTTGAAAAACTAGAACGGGACGCCAATGCGCCTCAAGTCTGAGATATGGGTCCATGCGCTGTTGCGTCGTTGCACTGTACAAGGCTTGAATGGTGCAGTGTTGCACCGCGGCGCTGAAGAAGCAGGGGCGGTATACGTTGTCGTCAATCACCTCAACGGTTTGCATCACCTGTTGGCCCCCCCACCCGGGCCAGCTTACGATGAGGCTGGTGATCGGCAATTTGAACTGGCATTCCCGGAACCCCAGCCCTGGCTGCAGGTCAGTGACTACATTGCAAAGCGACGCAAAAGTGACCCCGACATTTGGGTTGTCGAAGTCGAGGACCGCACCGGACTCGCCGGCTTGAAGCCGCTTGGACAATGACAAACAAACCTTGAAATGAAGTCTTCTGGCTTAGCGACTTGTTAACCATAGATCGCCTTAATCGCGTCAATCCAAGATATTCCCGAAGCACATCCTGCGCCGGGCAAAGGTGAGACAAAATGGCCGACGTTATTCAGATTGAGATAAAGCGGAAGCCGCAACTGCAGCAGTCCTTCGTTGAAGGTGTCACGGCACAAATCCTGTTGTTCAATGGCGTTCGTTTCGAACGGTTTGAAACACCCGAAGACATGCGACGTGGGGATGGCGAAGTGCGAAACCGCGCCGTCTGATTTTCAGCTTCCGTCAGCAATCTGCAAACTGCAACTGCTGGTGCTCAATAAACTGGCCGCTTCCTGTCGTTGCCATTGATCGCTTTGTGGCATCCAGAGAAATGCCAGGCCCTGATTTTCACCGAGACCCACCCGCCAGCCAATATCGCCATCGGTGGCGGGCGCAACATCCGCGTCATCACCGAGGATTTGCGACATCAGGCTGGGTGACTTTGAGAGCGTAACCGTAAAACTCTGTGTATCGGCTTGTTCGCCATTCAAGGCATAGACCTGTTTGCCGTGCAGCGTATAAACCGAAAGTGTCCAATAGCCTTCCGGAACCGCCACCGCGAGTTTGACCGAACCCTTGGACACATCAAATTTGCAGAGGCCCACAAGGTCATCAGTGGTCGCAAACGGCAGCAGGGCAGCCTGTAGTTTTGCATCGAGAATTTCAAACTTGTTGGTGCCCTGGTTACGTAATGTTGCATCAATTTGTGCACTGAACTTTTGGCTTGGCACAAACAGGATATAGGCGAGGTGGACTGCAAAACCCAGCAGCGCAGAAAATATCACCCAGAAAACATACTTGGCCATGTCAGCACCACAAACGCTTGACGGCAGGCAGGACCAGCTTTTGACCCGTCGGCGCGCTGGCATTCTGCAGCACGAGTTGCAATGTATAACTGCTGGCTGCCCCCGGTTTGATCCAGTTGCCCGGCACGGGACTTTGTGAAACTGTTATGGCCACATCGCCATTGGCCTCACGAATGGCTGTGCCAGCCGAAACCGATCCGGACGGGCTGGCACCGTCAGTGTTCACCACCCACCAGCGTGCTTCGGGAATCGTCCCCTCAATCTGGATGGCACAGTCGCCGCGCAGAGTGTTGCCCTCATCATCCTTGGCACGCCGAAACAGCCGGACATGATGGGGCGGAGGCACTTTACCCTGCCAGAGATAATAACCTGATTCATAGGTGGATCGCAGATTGTCATTGGTCAACGTGATTTCGGCCCAGCCGCCATCAGTCGTGCTACCAGCACCTGCTGCATTTTGCATCATGAAACGGGCTGACAGCCAACCCAGCGATACCCCCGCCGTTAAAAGCGCAGCGATGACGGCATACTTCCGCATGGCCTAGATTACCGCCGTCATGATTGGCAGAAAAGCAGGTGCATCAGGATGGGTAGAACAAATCATCGGACAACTTAAAAATTGAAAATGGGTTTCTTTTTCTTCCGTTTGGACTTTGCATTTGACCGGAACAATGAGTCAAGGAAACTGCGGCGCGGCGTAGGGTCGACATTGGCGCGTGGCAGCACAAGTTGGGAATCCGATTTCAGACGCGGCTTGGGTTCAAATGCCGCCTGGCGATTTTCGCGCAACTGGTTTTTCCTTTTGCGCCCACCTTCACCAGCGACAGGCTTTTTTTCCAGGAAGGCGAACATGCCATCCAGAACATCGCGGGCCTCATCGTCGGGCAGCGGTGCCGACAAATCCGGTGTTTCGTCTGTGACCGGCGTGGCGGGCGCTAATGACGTGGCAACAATTATAGGGGCGGACGTATAGGTGCCATCAAGTGGAATGCCAGGAAGCCCTGTCGGCGTCAGGCCGCTTTCGGCCACATCCATGATTTCCTTCCACAACGGGGCAGGGATCTTGCCGCCCGTCACTTCATTCATGGGGCTGAAATCGTCATTGCCAACCCAAACGCCCGTGACGTTATGGGCCGTGAAGCCGACGTACCAGGCATCGCGATAGCTTTGATTGGTGCCGGTTTTGCCGCCTTGCGGGGCATAGCCAAGGTCAGCCTTGCGGGCGGTGCCATTTTTCACCACGGCACTCAGCATGCTGTTGAGATCGGCAATCGCCTCTTCAGGTACAGTCTGTTGTTGGGGCGAAGTGTTGATACTGCGGTTATAGATGACTTCACCCGTTGGCTTGCGGATTTCGAGAACGCCATAGGGTGAAGCCATCTTGCCGCCACCTGCGAAAGTGGCATAGCCCGTTGTCAGGTCAAGCAGGGTAAGGGCACTGGTGCCGAGAACCATGGGAGGCCAGGTTTCCAGATCGCCCTGGATGCCCACCTTGTGGGAGGTTTCAATGATGAACTTGCGACCGACATCGATCGACAGTTTGACCGGGATGGAATTGTAGGAATGGGCAAGCGCATTGCTCAGGGTGGTGCGGCCTGCAAATTTGTTGCTGTAGTTTTTTGGACTCCAGTTTCCAACACTAACAGGACTATCCACCACAATCTGGTTGGGTTTGTAGCCTTTCAAAATCGCCGCGAGATAAACGAAAGGTTTGAAGGCAGAGCCGGATTGCCGCTGGGCGCTGGTGGCCCGGTTGAACTGGCTGACATCATAATCCCGGCCACCAACGATGGCCTTGACCGCTCCGTCAGGCGCCATGGTAACGGATGCAGCCTGTGTAAATTTTCCCGCAGGCCCCAAAGTATCGACAGCCCGGTTGAGAATTTGCTGGGCCGCCGTTTGCAGCTTGTTGTCAATGCTGGTCTTTACTTCAACAACGAAGTTGCCATTGAGACTGTATTTTTCGAGAACATCCAAGGTGTCTTGATAGACCCAATCCAAAAACCAGTCGGGAGCACTGGCATTGGCATGGCTGATGACAACCAGGGGTTCTCGCTTGGCCTGCAGCAATTCGCCTTGCGTGATGAATCCCACATCCAGCATGCGGTAGAGCACCACGTTGGCGCGGGCCTTGGCGGCTTCAAGGTTTTGATGGGGCGCATATGTGGTGGGTGCCTTGAACAGGCCAGCCAGGATCGCCGATTCAAACAGCGAGATATCCCGCACCGATTTGCCGAAATAGAATTGCGATGCGGCTTCGATGCCATAGTTGCCACCACCCAGATAAGAACGGTCGAGATAGAGTTTGAGGATTTCCTGCTTGGAAAGCCGCGCTTCAATCCACAGCGACAGGAAGGCCTCATGGGCCTTGCGGCGCAGGGTTTTTTCAGGTGACAGGAACAGGTTCTTTGCCACCTGTTGGGTGATCGACGAACCACCTTGCACCTTGCCATCGGCTTGTGCGTTGCGCGTCATGGCGCGCAACGTGCCAATCACATCCACGCCAAAATGATCAAAAAACCGGGCGTCTTCCGTTGCCAGCACGGCCTGGACCATATGCGGCGGAATGTCCTCAAGCGGAATGGCATCATCCTGCCGGATGCCGCGCTGACCGATAATCTGGCCCGCCGAATCAGTAAAGGTCACCGCATATTCACGGCCCCGGTTCCACACATCGCCCGTGCCGGAAAACGGTGGCAAGGCAAACGCCAGAATGGCAAAAGCCGCAACAGTGCCGAATGTCGCCATGTCATCAACAATGTCGATGATGATGCGGCGCGGACCGGAAATGCGAAAATAACGATAAAGCCAAGAGCCATAGGCCGAGCCCATGCGCTTCAGCCCGTCCCAGATTTCAAACAGCAGGGAGCTGACGAATGAATCGGCTTTCCAGATGGTCCGAAATATCGAATTGCGCGTCGGCAGTGGTCCCACGGTCTAACCTGTCGTCCCCCAGTTGATTTCAGCTGCTCGCCCGCTGCAAATCAACCTGCAACCCGTCTAAACAAGCCTGAGCACTGTGTCGAGCATGCTTCACAATAGTGGTGAAGCTGCGGCAAGGGTGCGTAGCGTGAATCGCTTAAGTTTTGTGCAATCGCCTCGGAAGTTGACTGTTTTTCAGGCGAACTGATGATTTGGCAACAAGCCGCACTGAAAAACCGCGCATTAACAATTGGTTAACAATCTGCCTGTTTGGCATGCAAATTGCCTAGGATTTATGGCTAAAAAACAGGCGCGTTCCAAGCGGGCCCGAAAATCACGATCAAAACGGGGCAACGGGGACCGGGTAATGAAGAAAACAATTTTGGCAGCAGTATTTTTGGCATCGCTGATGGCAGGCGCATCATCCGCCTTGGCCCAGACCTCAGCCATCAACGGAGCCGATACGGCTTGGGTATTGGTGGCGACCTGCCTTGTCATCATGATGACCATTCCCGGTCTTGCCCTGTTCTATGGCGGACTGGTGCGCAAGAAAAACGTGCTTTCAACCCTGATGCAGAGTTTTGTGTCCTGTTGCTTGTTGTCGTTGCTATGGATTTTCGTGGGCTATTCCCTGGCCTTCAGCGGTGGAAATCCCTGGATTGGCGACACGGCCAAGTTTTTCCTGATCGGTGTTACCAAGGATTCAGTTACAGGCACGATTCCTGAAACCTTGTTCATGACCTTCCAGATGAGCTTTGCCATCATCACACCCGCCATCATTTGCGGCGCATTCGCCGATCGCATGAAATTTTCATCCCTGCTGTGGTTCCTCAGCATCTGGTTGCTGGTGGTTTATGTGCCGGTGGCCCATTGGGTGTGGGGCGGTGGCTTTCTTTCAAAAATGGGCTTCCTGGATTTCGCCGGTGGCAGCGTGGTGGAAATCAACTGCGGCATTGCGGGTCTTGTCGCCGCCATCATGTTGGGTAAACGCCGGGGCTTCCCGCAGGAGCCGATGATTCCCCACAATCTCATTCTCTCTGTGACTGGCGCCTCATTGCTTTGGGTGGGCTGGTTGGCATTCAACGGCGGCTCGGCGCTTTCGGCCAATGCCGTCGCAGCCTTTGCCCTGATGAACACGCAAATCGCCGGTGCCGCAGGTGCCATGGGCTGGCTGGTGATCGAATGGTACAGGCACAAGAAGCCCAGTGTTCTTGGTATTATCTCAGGTGCCGTGGCAGGCCTCGTCGCCATCACGCCATCCTGCGCCTTTGTCTCGCCCATGGGAGCCATGGCCATTGGCGCTCTCGCCGGCGTGGGCTGCTTCTATGCCTCATCGTCTCTCAAGCGCAAATTCGGCTATGATGACTCGCTCGATGTTTTTGGTGTTCACGGCATTGGGGGTTTCATTGGCACGATCGGCATTGGTATTTTTGGTTCTGCCGCCTGGGGCGGAACGTCAGGCTTGCTGGAAGGAAACCCCGCTCAACTCTGGATCCAGATTTTTGGGTGCGTGATCGTCGCAGCCTGGTGTGCCATCGCCACCTTCGCCATGCTCTGGGTGATTGAAAAGCTCCATGGCCTGCGTGTATCCCGCGAGATCGAAGTGGAGGGCCTCGATCTGGGCCTCCATGGCGAGGTGGTGGCTTGAGCCGCGGCGCACTTGGCAATCGGTTTTCCAAAGGCTAGAAAGGCGGCATGACAACACAACCCTTTTGGAAAACCAAGACCCTTGGCGAGATGACCCGTGGGGAATGGGAAAGCCTGTGTGACGGCTGTGGCCGTTGCTGCCTCAACAAGCTGGAAGACGAGGATACCGGCCGCTATCTCTATACCCGGGCCGCTTGCAAATTGCTGGATGTGAAAACCTGTCAGTGTACGGATTATTCAAACCGCTCAAAGCGGGTGTCTGATTGCGTGACGCTGACGCCCAAAAATGTCGGTGATCTCGGTTGGCTGCCCAAGACCTGTGCCTATCGCCTGCTGGATGAAGGCCACACGCTGCCCTGGTGGCACCCCCTCGTTTCGGGCCGAACGGAAACCGTTGATGAGGCAGGCATCACCGTCAAAGGCATGGCCTATTCAGAAGTGGGCATTGAGGTTGATGATCTGGTCAACCATCTCTGGAAACTGCCAAAGGCTTTGCGGAAGAAGTGAGCAGAGCATTGCAGATTGAGCGCAATTCAAATATGTCCGTCATTCCAGCCAAGCGTAGCTCTTGCGGAGCGCGAGCTGTAACCCCGCTTTCTTTCAACAAGTTATGCTTGTTGTCGGCAAAGCGGGGTTCCAAATCGCCCGCGAAGGGCGGGCGTTTGGAATGACGGGTTTTTGGAGTGCGATTCCGCCTGATCAAATAATGCTCTGATTTAGACAACAGTTTTCGGCGGTTTGATGTTGACGCCTGCGGCTTTCACCGTTTCACTCAAACCTTCGCCACCGTTTTCAAGATGCGCCAGCAACATGCGGCGCATGCGCGGATCCCAGAATGAATTGATGTGGGTGGCGATTTCTTTTTTGGCGTAGTCATCGCCATAGCTTTTGAAAAATGTGCCAATCTGGTTGGCCATGCGCACCATGTCAGGGGTTTCCATCGGGTTCTCCATCAAAAATCATCACACCGGCATCCGATACGGAAGCCAGTTGCAATCCGGCCTGCCGTGCCAGCTTCAATGCCAAAACTGTCGGTGCCGAAATCGTCGCCAGGGCACCGATCCCTACCATGGCGCATTTTTGCACCAGTTCAAATGAACAGCGCGACGACATCAGGACAAAACCATCGGGCCGGAGTTTCGCACGCGACATGGCTCCGATCAGCTTGTCGAGGGCATTGTGCCGCCCCACATCTTCACGCGCTAACATAATTGATCCGTCCACGGAACAAAATACCGCCGCATGAACAGTGCGATTGACGGCGTTCATCGGCTGGTGTTTCGGCAAGGCCTTGAAGGCAAGCGACACCGCCGTATCATCAAAACGCGAAGCAGCCAGTCGCCCTTGAGGCATGCGAATGGCATCAGCCATTTCTTCAATGCCGCAAAGCCCGCATCCAACACGTCCCTCAAGGCTGCGCAAAACCATCCGTTCACGGATGAGCTTGTTCTCGTCAACCGCAATATCCGCCGTGAAACCTTCACCTGATGGCATGATCAACACATTGTTGATGTCGCTGCCATGGCCTACCAAACCCTCGGACAGGGCAAAGCCGAATGCAAAATCCTCCAGATCAGCAGGCGTTGCCATCATCACGGCATAGGGCGAGGAGTTGAACTGCAAGGCGACCGGCACTTCTTCCGGAAGAGCCCAGATGGCGGGCGTGTTGTTAAGCACTCCGCCCGCATTTTGGGAAGCCGACTCGTGGAAACGCATTCGGTCTCACCTATTCCGCAGCAACGCGCTTGTTCTCCCGCTCGCGGGTTTCCCATTCATCCTGCCAGTCGGACTGCCGGTTGGAGAGGGTCACCTGCACCGCCGTCACTTTATACTCCGGGCAATTGGTGGCCCAATCCGAATATTCCGTGGTGATGACATTGGCACCGGAAACCGGATGGTGGAAAGTTGTATAGACCACGCCCTGTGGAATGCGTTCCGTCACATCGGCCCGCAGTGACGTGGCTCCCATCCGGCTGGCAATCGAAACCATCTGGCCATGCTTGATGCCGCGCACGTCGGCATCATGGGGATGGATTTCCAGAA
>JANONM010000470.1:0-6237 GCA_031420855.1 Hyphomicrobiales bacterium | reverse complement strand
CATCATCACGGGGAGACACGAAATCATGCACCGGGATGCTGCTGATGGCATATTCATCGTAACGATTTCCAACATGCAGATTTTAATTATCGTGGCGACGGTTGCTTTGATGGCAATTTTCACACTGATGATCAACCGTACCGCATTGGGCCGCGCCCAACGGGCTTGCGAACAGGACCAGAAAATGGCGTCGCTGCTGGGTATCGATGTGGACCGCACGATATCCATCACGTTTATCCTCGGCGCTGCCTTGGCAGCCTTCGCCGGCATGATGTTTTTCATGTACTATAATGTAACGGATTTCTTCGTTGGATTTCTGGCCGGCATCAAGGCCTTTACGGCAGCCGTTTTGGGCGGCATCGGCTCTATTCCAGGAGCCATGCTGGGCGGCATGGTTATCGGCCTGATCGAGGTTTTCTGGTCAGCCTATTTCTCGGTGGAATACAAGGATGTGGCAGCCTTCACGGTTCTCGTAATTGTTTTGATTTTCATGCCGCAGGGTCTTCTCGGCAAACCCGAGGTTGAAAAGGTCTGATCATGGTTGCTGCCCCCAAAGATACGAGTTTCAAGGCTGAAACCTCCGATATGGATGCCATGGCGTTGGCAAAGGATTTGCTTGGAACAGCCGTTCTGACGCTTCTGCTTCTCACGCCGATTGTTTCATACAAAACGATCATGAATCAGGGTGCACTGGTTCTTGACACGCGTTGGGGCCTGGTCCTGTCTCTCACCGCAATTGTCTTGGTTGTTCGACTTTTACTGCATCTTTTTGTTTGGCGGCCGAAGCCCCGGTTTTCAACTCAGCCCGTGAAAACTGCTTTCGCCATTCTACGCGACGCATTGGCACCTTGCTTCAAGTTCTTTAATATTGGGCTTTTTGCCATCGCCCTGTTGGTGCCGTTTATTTTCTATCTGATTCCCGGTTGGGACAAGCGCGGCATCGATTTTGCCATTACCATCATGATCTACATCATGCTGGGTTGGGGGTTGAATATAGTTGTCGGCCTCGCGGGTCTTCTGGATCTGGGTTATGTCGCATTCTATGCGGTGGGTGCCTATGCTTATGCCCTGCTTTCAACTGTGTATCTGCCGCAATGGTTCGGTGCAGGCGTCGTGCCTTGGGCATTTTACATAATCCTGCCCGTCGCTGGTTTGCTTGCGGCGACGTGGGGTGTAATACTGGGGTTTCCAGTATTACGCCTGCGCGGTGATTATCTAGCAATTGTGACATTGGCCTTTGGTGAAATCATTCGTCTTGTCTTGATCAACTGGTTCTCCTTCACCAACGGGCCCCAAGGTATCAATGTACCGAAAGCCACGTTCTTTGGCTTGCCGTTCAAAGACGAACCCGGCGGTTTTGCGGATTTCTTTGGCATCGCCCATGATCGCATCTATTCATATGTGTTCCTCTACTATGTTATTCTTATATTGGCATTGGTCACCTTCTTTGCGACCAACCGCTTGCGCCGCCTGCCGATTGGCCGGGCCTGGGAAGCTTTGCGTGAGGACGAAATTGCCTGTCGTTCACTTGGCATCAACACCACCACCACGAAACTGACGGCCTTCGCGATTGGAGCGATGTTCGGCGGTTTTGCAGGGTCGTTCTTTGCGGCAAGACAGGGTTTTGTGTCGCCTGAGTCATTTGTCTATATTGAATCAGCTCTTATCCTGGCGATTGTGGTGCTTGGTGGATTGGGTTCGCAAATAGGCATTGTTTTCTCAACGCTGGCCATCATCGGTTCATTTGAACTTTTCCGCGAAATGGGATTTCTGACCGCGATATTGCCAGAAGGCTCCGAGCCTGTGCAGTTCCGCATGCTGGCTGTTGGTCTTGCCATGGTGCTGATGATGCGCTGGCGGCCGCGCGGCATGGTGACAAGGCGTGACCCCACCGTATTCCTCAAAGAGAAGAAGTCGGTTTCGGCTGATCTCGTTTCCCAGGGGCATGGTTGATGGCGTTAGACTGGTCTGGCGATCCTGAATTGCGGGTCGAACATCTTACCATGCGTTTTGGTGGCCTGACGGCGATTGGTGACTTGTCTTTCGATGTAGGTCGCAAGCAAATCAGCGCACTGATCGGACCCAATGGGGCTGGCAAAACCACCGTATTCAATTGTATCACCGGATTTTACAAGCCGACGGAAGGCTTGATCAGGTTGCGGCATCCCGATGGCAAGGAATTCCTGCTTGAACGCATGGATGACTTTCGAATTACCCAGCATGCAAAGGTGGTCCGAACCTTCCAGAACATCCGCTTGTTCAGCGGCATGACGGCACTTGAAAACCTGATGGTAGCCCAGCACAATGCGCTCATGTTGGCATCCGGCTATACAGTTGGCGGCTTGTTGGGCAGCGGTCGCTACAAGCGCCGGGAAAATGAAGCCATTGAAACCGCCAAATATTGGCTCAACAAAACCAACCTGATTGACCGCGCCGACGATCCCGCCGGCGATCTGCCTTACGGCGCGCAACGACGGCTCGAAATCGCCCGTGCCATGTGCACCGGCCCTCGCCTGCTCTGCCTTGATGAACCAGCAGCCGGTTTGAATCCGCGGGAATCAGAAGAGCTGAACAAGCTGCTGATTTCGGTGCGTGACGATCACAACATGGCCATCCTGCTGATCGAGCATGACATGAGCGTCGTCATGGGGATTTCCGATCATATCGTCGTCCTGGATTATGGTCGCAAGATATCAGATGGCACGCCGAGTCATGTGAGGAATGATCCGGCGGTTATTCGCGCCTATCTGGGTGTCGATGATGATGAGGAAGATGATCTCAATCCAGCCAGGATGGGCGTTGAAAAAGGTGATGCCATCGCTGGGCGCAGTGTCAAGACCGTTGCGAAGAAAGGCGGCCGTACATGAGCGAGGTGCTGCTTTCCGGCCAGGGCGTTGAAACCTTTTATGGCAAAATCCAGGCCCTCAAAGGCATCGACTTTGAAGTGCGGCAAGGCGAAATCGTAACCCTCATCGGCTCCAATGGTGCTGGCAAATCCACACTGATGATGACGATTTTTGGAACGCCGCGGGCCCGCAATGGCAGCATCGTGTTCGATGGCAAAGACATCACCAAATCCCCTACCCATGAGATTGCCCGCATGGGTCTTGCCCAATCACCGGAAGGGCGTCGCATTTTCCCGCGCATGACGGTGTTTGAAAATTTGCAAATGGGTGCCACAGTCAACAAGATGGCGCACTTTGCAGAAGATGTTGCCAAAATATACAAGCTGTTTCCCATTCTCGAAAAGCGTTCGACGCAACGGGCTGGCACGCTATCGGGCGGTGAACAACAGATGCTGGCCATTGGCCGGGCGCTGATGGCCCGCCCTCGTCTGCTGCTGCTGGACGAACCTTCACTGGGGCTTGCCCCTTTGATCGTGAAGCAAATCTTTTCGGCCATCCGGGACCTCAATGAAAAAGAAGGCCTGACTGTATTCCTGGTCGAGCAAAATGCCTTTCATGCCCTGAAATTGGCGCATCGGGCCTATGTGATGGTGAATGGCAGAATCACGCTTTCCGGCACAGGCAAAGAATTGCTTTCCCGCCCTGAAGTCCGGGCAGCCTATCTTGAAGGAGGCCATTGACATGTGGATCAGAATTGCGGCCAACTTCAATGCCTTTGACCAGTTTTGCCGTGCCAACTTTGCTTTTCTGATTGAACAGAATACCTGGGTTTTTCTTTTTCTCACGGTCATTTTGGCTGGCGGGGCGGCTTATATGGCAGGTCGCTCGCTGGCTTCCGGATGGCAATCCATCAGTTTGCTGCTCGCCTACATGATCCCGTTTACAGCGGGATTGCGCTTCCTCCATTACGCCCTGTTTCAAGCGCAGCTCACTTCATTGCTTTATTTCGTCAGCCATGGCGCGATTCTTGCGGGCTTTGCCCTGCTCGGCTACCGCATCACCCGGGTGAACCAGATGACCGAAAAATATCCATGGCTTTACGAGAAAGTCAGCCCTTTTGGCTGGCGCAATAAAGCATAACACCAATTGCGAGGGGGAAAGCGTGACTTTACCCCTTCCCAATCCTGCCACTTTCGGCTTGAATGGCTGCAAGGGGCATGGACCCCGAAAATGACCAAAATACTTCAGGGAGAAGTTGTATGAAGAAAATTATCTTGACGGGCATCGCGCTCAGCTTTGCCGCCGCACTGAACGCCACAACCGCACTTGCCGACATCACCATCGCGACGGTTGGACCGATCACTGGTTCGCTGGCTGCACTGGGTGAGCAGTACAAGCAAGGTGCCACCATGGCAGTCAACGACATCAACGCTGCTGGCGGCGTGAATGGCGAGAAGCTTATTCTGGAAATTGGTGACGATGCCTGCGATCCAAAGCAAGCCGTTGCCGCTGCCAACCAGATGGCTTCCAAGGGCGTGAAGTTCGTGGCAGGTCACCTGTGCTCCGGCTCATCGATTCCGGCTTCCAAGGTTTACGAAGAAGAAGGCATTCTGCAAATCACGCCTGCTTCCACGAACCCCAAGTTCACGGATGAAGGCGGCTGGAACGTTGCACGGGTTTGCGGTCGTGACGATGCCCAAGGCCTTGTTGCAGGCAATTTCCTTGCCAAGACCTATGCTGGCAAAAAAGTCGCCATCATCGACGACAAGTCGGCATACGGCAAGGGTCTGGCTGATGCCACCAATGCTGCCATGACGGCGGCTGGCCTGGCTCCTGCCATGACTGAATCGATCAACCCCGGCGAAAAAGACTATTCGGCTCTCGTATCCAAGATGAAGGATGCGGGCATTGATGCGGTATATATCGGCGGTTATCATCCAGAAGGCGCCTTGATCCTGAAGCAAATGCGCGAACAGGGTCTGGCTTCGCAGATGGTTTCCGGCGACTCGATGAACAACATTGAGTTCTGGACCATTGCTGGTGAAGCTGCCACAGGCATGATCTTCACGTTCGCACCAGAACCACGCAATTTCCCGGCAGCCAAGGACATCGTCGCCAAGTTCAAGGCTGGTGGTTATGATCCAGAAGGCTATACCCTGTTCACCTATGCTGCCATCCAGATGTATGCCCAGGCTGCAACTGCCACCAAGACAACCGACAGCAAGACGCTTGCAGCCTGGTTGCGGGCTGGCAACGTGATGAAGACGGTCCTCGGCGATCTCAAGCTTGATGCCAAGGGCGACCTGATTGGTGCCAAGTATGTTTGGTACAAGTTTGCCAATGGCAACTATGCCGAAGATCCAACGATCCAATAAACGAGAATTCAAGCTTGCTTGACGAAGGCCCGCGCAATAGCTTGCGCGGGTCTTTGCTTTTGGGAGTCGTGCCTTTGCGCCGTGCTGCATTACTGTTTGCCTTGTCACTGCTACTCGCCCTGCCCGCTGCCGCCGATATTCAAATCGGTGTGGCAGGGCCCATGGCTGGACAGTTTGCGGCGTTTGGTAACCAAATGAAAACTGGTGTTGAAGCTGCGGTTGCCGACGTTAACGCAGCGGGTGGCATTAACGGAGAAAAATTGGCGGTCATCGTGGCTGACGATGCCTGCGACACCAAGAAGGCCGTTGACGTTGCCAAGGATTTCATCGCCAAGGACGTGCGCCTGGTGGTCGGTCATTTTTGTTCGGGCGCCAGTCTGGCGGCGGCGCTGCTTTATCAATCAGCAGGCGTACTGATGATAACACCTGCGGCATCGCAGCCTGCATTGACCGAAAAGGCCTTGTGGAATGTTTTTCGCACCGTTGGCCGTGATGATGCACAAGCTGCCCTTGCAGCGACGCGGCTGGCAGCGGCAAACCCCACATCAAATATCGGTGTGGTAAACGATGCCGCGGCGGCCAATATTCTGCTGGCAGAGCGTTTCATGGCAACGCAAGGCAAAGCCATACGGTTTTCTGTAAAAACCGGAGCTGGAAATTTTGCCGACGTAACGGCAGGCGTTTCTTCCAATGCCATCGCCGCGATCTATCTGGCCATGGCACCTGGCGATGCAGGGAGACTAGCCGTGGAATTGCGGGCCAAGGGATTTATCGGTCAGATCGCTGGTCCCGATGGTTTGCTGGGTGAGGCCTACTGGACGCGGGCAAATACCGCGGGCGAAGCAACCATTGCCAGCTTTCCTATTGATCCAACATCTTTGGTGACAGCAATTCCCACTGTAAACGCATTGCGGCTCAAGGAGGCTGATCCGGAAGGTGCGACGCTGCCTGCCTATGGGGCGGTTCAGGTTTATGTGGCCGCTGCCAAGGCGCGCACCGTCAACAATAATCGCGCC
>JANONM010000469.1:0-2771 GCA_031420855.1 Hyphomicrobiales bacterium | reverse complement strand
ACACTGCCCTCCAACCCGATTCTTCATCGGGGAGGAGGTGGCCGAAGGCCGGAGGTGGGGGGAATTGTGATGTTTGAACTACGTTCATGCAAGACAGGAAAGGCTTTCACTACTCCCTACTTCTTCCCCTTCAAACGACTTCGAGCCTTCGCCACTTCATCTCTCCTATTGGGCCTGCCCAACAGCTTTCTGAAACCGTCTCGGCGTTCGTGGACTGCAGCAATCGCCAGGCCCATGGGGACTCCGGTTTCCACCAGCACGGCTTCACCCAGTTGCAAACTGGCCTCAATGGTTTCTGGTACGGCCTCGGTGACACCTGCCTGATAAAGCCGCATGGCATGACGTTCGTCACGGGCGCGGGCGATGATTTTCAGATCAGGTCGTTTGGCGCGGGCGAGCTTGAGAATTTCATCCACCTGGGCCGGGTTGTCCATGGTGATAGCGAGGCATTTGGCCTTGTCGATGCCGCAAGCTTCCAGAAATGCGGCATTTGTCGCGTCACCATAATAGACTTTTTGCCCCCGGTTGCGGGCGGGGCTGACATTGTTGATATCTGTATCAACGGCAAGATAAGGTACATTCTGCTCTTCCAGCAGCGTGGTGACCAGACTGCCGACCCGGCCAAAACCTGCGACGATGACATGGGCTTCATCCTGGGCGGGAGGTGATTGCATCATCCTGATGTCAAGTTTGTTGGCGGCCTTGAGTTTTGTGCGCAAGGTCTTGGCGAGGCGGGCGAGCAGGGGAAGGGCGACCATGCCCAGACTGACGATCAGCAATATCGGGCCCGTGGCGGCTGGCGCGAACAGGCCTGAAGCCGTGGCGCTGGCCAGCAGCACAAAGGCGAATTCGCCACCCGGCCCCATCAACATGGCGGCCTCGAAGGCAGATTGGCGGGGCAAGCGGTAAAGTTCGGCAAGCCCCATCATGATGGCCATTTTAGTGAGAATGATTGCCAGCAAGGCACCGAGTATCTGCCAAGGCATTTTGACAAGCAATGCCAAATCCAGATTGAGACCAACGAGCAGGAAAAACAGACCGAGCAACAGGCCCTTGAAAGGCTCAATGGTGGTTTCGATGGCACGGCGATATTCGGTTTCAGCCAGCATAATTCCCGCGATGAAGGCACCGAGCGACATGCTGAGGCCTGCAAGTGTGGCTGCGGCACCGGTGCCCATGGCGATGAACAGAACGATGGCCATGAAAAGATCAGGGCTTTTTGTGGCCGCCACAAACCGCAGAATGGGCCGCAAGGCATAACGCCCGACAAGTACAATGGCTGCACCCGCCAACAGGGCTTGGCCTGCCGCCAGAAGCAGACTTTGCATCATGTTTGTTGCTGATGGATTAGCCAGGGCGGTGATCAGCAGCAACATGGGGATGACGGCCAGATCCTGCATCAGCAGGACGGCAAAGCTGATTCGGCCAGCTTGTGATCCCAGACGTTTTTCGTCTGAGAACAGTTGAATGACGATGGCTGTCGATGACAATGCGAGGGCCATGCCGATGATCAGCGATTGAATGGCCGTGTAATTTGCCAAATGGGCCAAGCCGGCAAGCACTGAGGTGGAGAGGATCACTTGCAAGCCGCCATAACCAAACACCAGACGCCGCATGGTGCGCAAGCGTTCCGGCGACAATTCAAGACCGATCAGGAAAAGCAGGAACACCACACCAAGCTCCGCCATGCCGTTGGCGGCATGGGCGTTTGACAGGGTTAGGGCCGAGATAAACGGCAGGTGACGGGCCAGAGCACCCAACATATGGGGCCCCAACAACACACCGATGATCAAGAAGCCCAGAATGCTGTTGATGCCGAACCGCAACAGCAGTGGCATTACCAATCCTGCAGCACCGAGGATGATAAGAATGTCTTTATAGGCGAAAAGCGATTCTGCGGGCATGATGAAATGTTGTATACGGCGTCATTGCCGTATGCAGACGATTTTTATTGCAGGCAAGGTGTTACGAAAACCACGACATCATGACAGACACCTTGATGTTGCTGCGGGTTCGCAACCAACGCAGCACGGTAGGTTGCAGGGTATAGTAGAGTTTTTGAACGACCGGGCGAATGGTTCCGAGATAAACATGGCCTGCAAGCCAGCCGCTTGCAGAAAGCGGCGCGAAATAATCTTTTGTGGCGGCACAGCCGGAACTCCAGGATTCCTTGTGGGGATCATAGGGCACCATGAGATCAAAGCGTTCCATCCCGGCTTCCAGGCTGGCGCGTTGCGAAAGGTCCATATGAAGTCGGCCCGGTGAAAGATCCGTGTGGGCGTTCATGTGCGAAGTCAAATAAGCAAAATGGGTTTTGCCATGGCGAAATCCGATCTCCCATGAAACCGGTTGATCGCCGGCTTTCAATTCACTGACGATGACTTCGGTTGTGCCGCCAAAACGGCGGGACAGTTTTTTGAGAAAATCCGTGTGGCCGGGACAATGGACAACCCGGTTGTAACGCGCCCGGTCATTCAGCCACTGGTTTTTTTCGGCGATGGCGTTTTCGATTGCTGCATCGGCCAGTGTTCCGGCTGGCAGCCGGGTAAAAGTTACAGGGCCGATATCTTCAAGATGTTTGCGGATCTTCTTGCGACGTTTGCGCTGGGTTGGGGTGTAACGCTGCTCGTAATCTTGTTCCGAGGCAAACCGGGTCAGATCAAGAAATGGTGCCCGTTCATTGGATTTGGCATCGCTGAAAAATTGCAGGGATGATTTTGCCAGGTGGCTGTCTTCGCGCACATGGCGAAGCCTGAGGATGTCAATGCCCT
>JANONM010000468.1:0-10614 GCA_031420855.1 Hyphomicrobiales bacterium | reverse complement strand
GCCTTGTCGCTTGCTGTTGATGACCACTTTGCAGGCCGGTTTGCCGTGTCAACGCCATAATCGGGCCGTAGTTGTTGGGCCTTGGGCGGTTTAGGCGAGTGTGCTAACACGCGCTGAGATTGCGTTATTCACTTAAGGTTGGGTATGCTTAGATTTTTTGGATGGCTTTTTACGGCAGGCTTCATGCTTTGCATTGGCGTTGCCGGTGCCTTGCTTTATGTCGTCTGGGATGTTTCCAAAGACTTGCCGGACTACAAGCAACTGGCGGCTTATGAGCCCCCCGTCATGACCCGCATGCATGCCGCTGATGGGTCCCTGCTGGCGGAATTTGCCGAACAGCGGCGGTTGTTTGTGCCGATAAAATCAGTACCGAAAAAACTGATTGAGGCCTACCTCGCCGCAGAAGACAAGACATTTTATCATCATTCAGGACTGGATTGGCGCGGCATTGGAGCGGCGGGATTGCGCTACGTGCAGATCAAGTTCATGGGACAGCGGGGGCAAATTGTCGGCGCTTCCACCATCACCCAGCAGGTGGCCAAGAATTTTCTGCTGTCAAACGAACAAACCTTGACGCGCAAATTGAAGGAAGCGCTTGTTGTCCAGCGCATTGAAGCGGCTTTCAGCAAAGACCAAATTCTTGAGCTCTACTTGAACGAGATTTTTCTGGGGCTTAATTCCTACGGCATCGCGGCGGCATCGCTGAATTATTTTGGCAAATCACTCGATGAATTGTCGCTGGACGAAATGGCCTATCTTGCGGCCTTGCCGAAAGGGCCGAACAATTATCATCCGTTTCGCCATACCCAGAAGGCCATTGATCGCCGCAACTGGGTTTTGGACCAGATGTTTGAAAACGACAACATCAGTGCCGCAGAACTGAAAGACGCCAAGGCAAAACCGCTGAATGTGAGTCCCCGACCATTTGGGGCGCAATTGTTTGCGGCTGAAGGATTTGCCGAAGAAGTACGCCGCGACCTGGTGACGATGTATGGCAAGGAAGCCCTGGGCAAGGGCGGCTATTCGGTCAGAACGTCGCTTGAGCCCAAGCTGCAGATATTTGCCCGGCAGGCCCTGGCGCGGGGCTTGATTGATTTTGATCGCAAGCGTGGATATCGCGGCCCTTTCAAACATGTTGATATGGAAGGTGGCGATTGGGCGAAGCATCTGGAAGCTCTCAAGGTTGCTGATGATGTGAAACCATGGCGTTTGGCCATCGTACTCGACGTGACTGATGAAAATGCCCAGATTGGCCTTCAGCCCCAGTTGCAGGTCAGTGGTGCCATGGGCGAAGAACGTGAAATCGGCACGGTTCCCACTGAATTGCTGACGTGGGCCAGGGCTTTTGTCGACGGCACAGAGCTTGGCAAGGCCGTGACCAAGGCCTCACAGGTTTTGAAGGTTGGCGACATTGTTTATGTGGCGCCGTCAGCAAAACCGGAGGAGTGGCATCTGGTGCAGTTGCCGGATATAGAGGGCGCCATGGTCGTCATGGATCCCCATACGGGACGTGTGCTCGCCATGGTCGGCGGTTTTTCCTACAGTGGCAGCCAATTCAACCGGGCCACCCAGGCCATGCGGCAGCCCGGGTCTTCATTCAAGCCGATCGTCTATGCAGCAGCGCTCGACAATGGCTATACGCCAGCTTCCGTGGTCATGGACGCGCCGGTGGAGTTCAAACTGTCGGACGGCAAGGTTTGGCGGCCCAAAAACTATACCGACAAGTTCTATGGACCTTCCACCTTGCGGCGCGGCATTGAACAATCGCGCAACGCCATGACGGTTCGTTTGGCTGATGATCTTGGCATGACGAAAGTCGCTGACCTTGCCCAGCGGCTGGGTATTTATGAACGCATGCCGCGGCACTTGGCCAATTCACTGGGATCAGCCGAAACCACATTGTTGAGCATGACAACCGCTTACAGCATGTTCGCCAATGGCGGAAAGAAAATTGAAGCCTCGCTGATCGACCGGATTCAGGACCGGCGCGGCAAAACCATCTGGCGTCATGACAAGCGAGATTGTGCTGCCTGTGAAGTAACGGAATATACCGAGGGGCAAGTCGAGCCTGAACTCATCGATGTGCGTGAACAGGTAATGAGTCCTTATACGGCCTATCAGATCACGTCGATGATGGAAGGCGTTATTGCGCGAGGTACCGGCAAGCGCATGCTGATCGTCGGCAAACCGATCGCCGGCAAAACCGGAACTTCAAACGACGAACGGGATGCCTGGTTTATTGGCTACACCCCGGACATGGCGGTTGGGGTTTACGTGGGATACGACAATCCCAAACCCATGGGTGCGCATCGCACTGGCGGAGAACTTGCCGCTCCCATTGTGGCGGATTTCATGCTTCTGGCCCTCAAGGACAAGGCCGCAGTTCCATTCCGGGTACCACGGGCCATAGAACTCATTCCGATCAACGCCGCATCGGGCAAGCGTTCGATTTTTGGTGAAGCTGATACCATCCTCGAGGCTTTCAAGCCGGGTGATGAGCCGCCGCAAAATACCCGGTTTGTCGGTCAATCGACAGGTAAAAAGCCCTCACAGGTTTCGTCGGGTGGTGGCGTGGTTCTGGTTGCGCCCAACAAGAAAACCGATTCAAAAGTGCCCGCAAACGGGTTGACGACGGATAGCGGCGGCCTCTATTGAACGGCCTCGTCTTGCCGTTGTGCGGGGCCGGGTTCATCAGGAAGCATCATGCGCGCCGAAGTTATTAAAATGATCGAAGAAACCCAGCAGTCCTTGGGCCTGCTGAGGAGGCATCTTTGACTGGGATCAATCGATCCGCGATCTCGCCGAACTGAACGCCAAAGCGGAAGATCCAACGCTTTGGAATGACCCGCAGAAAGCCCAGGAGTTGATGCGCCGCCGACAGGACCTGGAAAATCGCATTTCAGGCATCCGGCGCATTGAACAAACCATCGTTGACAACAGTGAACTCATTGCCATGGGTGAGGATGAGGGTGATCAATCAATCATCGTTGAGGCTGAAAAATCTTTGACCGGACTCAAAGCCGAAGTTGCCAAACTTGAACTTGATGCGCTGCTGTCGGGCGAGGCAGATGGCAATGACAGTTATCTGCAAATCAACGCCGGGGCAGGCGGCACGGAAAGCCAGGACTGGGCTTCGATGCTCATGCGGATGTATGTGCGGTGGGCCAATTTCAGCAAGTACAAGGTTGAAGTGCTGGACCAACATGACGGTGAAGAGGCCGGTATCAAATCCTGCACCTTGCTGATCAAGGGCCACAATGCCTATGGCAAACTGAAAACCGAGAGCGGAGTGCATCGATTGGTGCGGATTTCGCCCTATGATTCGAATGCAAGGCGGCATACGTCGTTCTGCTCGGCCTGGGCTTATCCGGTCATTGACGACAACATTGATATCGAGATTGTCGAAAGTGACTTGAAGGTTGATACCTACCGTGCATCAGGAGCGGGTGGCCAGCACATCAACACGACCGATTCTGCCGTGCGTATCACCCATATGCCGACCAACATCATTGTGGCGTGTCAAGCCGAGCGCTCACAGCACAAGAACCGGGCCACTGCCATGAAAATGCTGAAAGCCCGACTCTATGAACGTGAACTGCAAAAGAAGCAGGAAAAGGTCGATGCGGCCAACGCCAAGAAAACCGAAATAGGCTGGGGCCACCAAATCCGCTCCTATGTCTTGCAGCCCTATCAATTGGTAAAGGATTTGCGCACGGGCCACACCAGTACCAATCCATCGGCGGTGCTTGACGGTGCGGTTGATGAATTCATCCAATCCTCGTTGGCGCACCGGGTCTACGGTGGTGGCGACGACCTGATCGAAGATATCGAATAGACTGGATAGTTTATAGTCGCGCGTCCCCACCTCCGGCCCGATTCTTCATCGGGGAGGAGGTGCCCGAAGGGCGGAGGTGGGGACAACAGCGGCGGCGGTGCGTGGGTAATTCAAACGTCAAGCAGGCCTACTTTTTGAAATTGACGATCTGGGCCAATGGCGTTTCTGCTTGTGGCTTAACGGCAATGACAGGTTGTTGGCCAGGTGACCCGTTGCGCGGAGCGGGCGCATCATTGTGGCGGATAACACCATAAACGTAAGCACCGTTTTCAATGCTGATGGTGTCATGGAAAACTTCGCCTTCCACATGGGCGCCTGCGTAAATGAAAATGCTGCTGCCGTGGATGGGACCGATAACCCGACCGCGGACATGAACAACCTCGCCGGACACATCACCTTGCACAATGCCGCCCACGTCAATGACACAGAGTTTGGCCTGAACCGAACCCCGAACGGTGCCATCGACATGCAACTCACCTTCTGAGTTTACATGCCCATCAATCGTGGTGTCGCGGCCGATGAATGACGGTTCAAGTTGCGTGGCTGCGGTGGCAGGTTTTCTTGAATTGACTGCCTGCTTGGTTTTTTTCTTGAAAAACATTCAACACCATCTCTTGGCCAAGGCAGCCACAGTTTCCCCCGAACGGGCGATCGGCGCGTTTGATTGAATCAATTTAGACGCCCCTCACCAAACCAGCGGCAAGCTACCTGTTTCAAAGACAAATGTCATGGCCGAAATTGGGCCGGTGCATTTAAGTTTTCCGCCATGGTTTTGCCCATCTTTGATGCGCAAAAGCGCTAGGAAGCATGTAGATTTAATGAAACAACAGCAAGCAAGTGACGATTGAGTCTCTTGCAAACGATAACGGCCAATCGACAAACGGCAAACCGGACCATCAGAACTGTGACTCACAAGGCGCTTAAAATAACGTTTTTGAGTTTGATATGGGTGGTCGGCATTTTGGTCCTGTTGGGTGCAGGTCTTTATTGGCGCCTGAACCAGGGGCCGATTTCACTGGCTTTCATGGGCACTTCAATTGAAGATGCGATCAACGGGAAACTGCCGGGGATCAAAATCAAACTTGGCGAAACCGAGCTCGAACTGGACAGCGAAACCAGAACGCCGAATATCCGCGTGCTCAACCTTGTACTTTATGGTGCTGATGGCCAGATCATCGCCAGTGCACCCAAGGCCGGTGTTTCGCTTGAAACATCGCGTTTGCTGGAGGGCACTGTCAGCGTCAAGACCCTTGATTTGATCGGTCCGCGGATCAACGCCCGACGCAACCTCGACGGCAGTCTTGAACTGGGTATTGAGACGGAAGCGGCGGGAGAAGACCAGGAAATTGATCTCGATGGACTGGACGCAGCACCACAAGTTGGCGGAAAAGCCGATGGACAGTCGGCTGGAACCGCCAAAAGCCCTTTGCTGTCTGGAAGCAAACTCCTGGCTTTGCTGGATGCCGGTGGCAAACAAGGGGCACTGTCATCGCTCGAAGAGGTACGGATCAGCAGGGCTGCCATCCGATTGTTCGATGAAGCCAACGATGCAACGTGGAACGCCAGCAGAGCAGACCTGGCGTTTCGACGTGTGGAGTCAGGCTTTGTGATTGCGGCCAAGGCTGATGTGGCAAGCAAGAACGAGCCATGGAAAATCGAAACCTCGGTCACATTCAGGCGCTCCGAACGCAACTACACGGCAAACGTGGTGATTGACCGGCTTGTGCCGGCTTATGTTGCAGAAAACATTTATGCCCTATCGCAGTTTGCCAAGGTCGACATACCATTTTCGGGCAATTTCGAAATCAATGCCACCGAGGCCGGTGAGATTACCGGCATGACTGGCCAGCTTTCTGCGGCAGCGGGCCGGGTCAACTTGCCTGAATATCTTTCCAATCCCATCATTGTTGATGAAGGCGAGCTTCGCCTTAAATATGAGGGTGCTGGCAAGCCGATAGAAGTTGTAGAAGCGTCAATCCTCATGGGGGGATCGCGGGCCGATCTCAAGGGCAAGTTTGAACCCAAGCGTGCCGCCGATGGCCGTCTGTTATCTGTCGCCATTGATCTTGCGGCTAACAATTTGCGCGTTGACACACAAGGCACCATCAAGGATCCGGTGTTTGTCGACCGGGTGACATTTGTCGGTGTTGCTTCGATCGAAGAGCAACGGGTCGAAATTACTGATCTGGTCGTCATGGCCAATAACACGGGTGTGCGACTGCGCGGCATGATCACCGGTGGGGAAGAGTCACCTGGCATCAATATTGCCGGGCGGCTGCGCGATGTTTCAGCGGCCCTCTTGAAAAAACTTTGGCCACCCATTGTCACGCCAAGAACACGGACGTGGATTACCGACAACATCAAGCAGGGTGTCATCACTGAAGGAACGTTCCAAATCAATTTTCCCGCCAATACACTGGCAAAGGCCCAGCGGACCAAGGTGTTGCCAACGGATGTCGTGCAAATGGATTTTGAGATGCGTGGCGTTGAAACCAGTTACTTCAAGTCTTTGCCGTTGCTGCGCAATGCGTCGGGCAGCGGCCATTTGAAAGGCGACAAGTTCACGCTGCAAATCGACAAGGGACATGTGGATCTCGAGTCCGGCGCAAAGGTGACGGTGACTGAAGGTTCATTTGAGGCCAGTGATTTGTTGTCAGATGCTGTGCCCGGCAGCTTCAAATTTGATATTCAAGGTGGTGTCGCCGATCTTCTGGAATATGCGGCATTGCCCGACCTTAAACTTGCGACAGGTGAGATAAAGGGTTTGCCAAACATCGGCGGATTGGCGCGGGCACTGATTTCGCTGGATTTGCCACTTGTCAAGAATGTGCCACGAGACCGGGTGAAACTCAAAACTGTCGTCAGCCTGAAAGACGCATCGCTGAAATCCATCCTGCCGGGTGTTGATCTGACCGATGGGCAATTTGAAATTGGTGTTGAGCCGGAAACGATCACCGTCAAAGGACCAGCCAAGGTCAACGGCATTGCAGCGAAAGTGTTTTGGCAAAAGCCGCGCGGCAAGGGGCAGGTAAAAGCCGAAGTGGAAACCGTGCTTGATGCCAAGCTGCGGGCGAAACTGGGTTTGAAGCTTGAGGAATACATGACGGGAGATGTTCCGGTCAAAGTGTCGATCAGCGGTGATCAGGGTGAAGGCCGGACTATTGACGTCGAGGCCAATCTCTCAGCTGTTGCCATGAAAGTTGCTGCCGCTGGCTGGAGCAGGGCGGCCAGCAAGGGCACCACAGCGAGCTTTCAGATTGTCGACAATGGAGCGGACGGGCGCAGCATTCAGGACTTGAAACTTGATGGCAAGGGTTTGAAACTGCGGGGATCATTGAAGCTGCGGCAGAACGGCGGATTGAAAATCGTTGATCTTACGGAAATCAGGTTGAGTGAAGACGATGTTTTCACGGCAAAGCTTGAGCCTGGTGAAGATGCGACCAACCTGACCATTACAGGCAACAGTTTTGACGGGCGGCCTTATATCAAAAACCTGATCTCCCCGGCGAAGGGTAATGGGGCAGGAGCCGGGGGCAATCAAAATGGGCCAAAGTTTATTGTTGTCGCCAGCTTCAAGGAAATAATTGCCCATCGCGGCGAATCCGTTCGCAATGTCAAAGGGACATTTGTGACACGCGGCGGCCAGATTACGACGGCCGTGCTTGAAGGTGAATTTTTAAGTGGTTTGCCACTGACCATCAGGTTGACACCAACCGATGGTGGCCGTGAAATGCGGGTGGCGACCGCAGACGGGGGCGCTGCCTTGCGGGCGGCGAATTTCTATTCGAAGATCGCGGGAGGTGAGCTGCAGTTCTACGCGCTGATGGCCAATGCTGTTGGATCGCCCATTCGCAATGGTGAATTGCTAATCAGGCGTTTTGAGGTGCGCGATGAGGCAGCTTTGGCCGAACTCGACAGCCGGGGCCGCGCCAAAAAATCCGGTCCGCGCAAAGGTGGCATCAGGTTCAAGCGCCTGACCTTGCCATTCACGACCGACGCCAAGTTTGTTCGGCTTTGCAATGTTGAGTTACGGGGCGACGAGATGGGCGGTATTGCCAGCGGCCTTGTGCGCAAGGCTGACGGTGCCATTGACATCTCAGGCACAATGATCCCGGCGCAAGGGCTGACGCGGATTTTCAACGATGTGCCGTTGCTCGGCCAAATTCTTGGCGGAACCAAAGGCGAGGGCATTTTCGGGATTACCTTTGCCATGGGTGGCACAATTGCCAAGCCCAAGACGCAAGTGAACCCCTTGTCAGTTCTGGCACCAGGAATATTCCGGGAAATGTTCAAGTTTGAGGATTCCTGTGGAGCCCGCAAAAAAGCCGGATAAGTTTCAGCGGGCCCGAACCAGAACGTGTTTTTTCTTGCCCATGGAAAGTTTCAAAGTGCCGCTTGGAGGGGCTGTGATAACCAGTTTTTCATCGGTGACTGCCACATCATCAACCCTAATGCCGCCTCCCTGGATGGCGCGTTTGGCTTCACCGTTTGATTTGGCAAAACCCAGTTCCACGCAAACTTGCAATATGCCCATGGGCAAATCCAAAGCAAATGTCGGCAGTCCTTCGGCACTTGCACCTTCTTCGAAAGTCTTGCGGGCGGTTTCTGCGGCGTCTTGTGCAATCGCTGATCCATGCAAAAGCGACGTTGCTGCATTGGCGAGAATTTTTTTGGCTTCGTTGATTTCAGCCCCGCCCAGCTTCTCCAGACGAGAAATTTCGTCCAGCGGCAGGATTGTAAACAACTTGAGAAAACGACCGACATCAGCGTCTTCGGTGTTGCGCCAGAATTGCCAGTATTCATAGGGACTGCGCATGTCGGCATTCAGCCAGACAGCGCCGGATGCGGTTTTGCCCATTTTGGCCCCGGATGACAAGGTGATAAGGGGTGAAGTCAAAGCGTAGAGTTGCGATGTGCCCATGCGTCGGCCGAGGTCAATGCCATTGACGATGTTGCCCCATTGATCGGATCCCCCCATTTGCAAGTTGCAAGCGTGGCGGCGCGCCAATTCCACATAGTCATAGGCTTGCAGCACCATGTAGTTGAACTCGATGAATGAAAGTTCGTGCTCGCGCTCCAGCCGCAGTTTGACCGAGTCCATGGCCAGCATGCGGTTGACACTGAAATGCTTGCCGACATCGCGCAACATTTCGATGTAGTTGAGCTTGGTCAGCCATTCGGCATTGTCAACCATCACAGCATCGGTTTTGTTGTTGCCAAATTTGAGGAAACGGCTGAAGACTTGTTGGATACCTTGCTTGTTGTTTTCGATATCTTCCAGGCTGAGAATTTTTCGGCTTTCATCACGGCCAGAAGGATCGCCAACCCGTGTTGTGCCGCCGCCCATCAAGACAACCGGTTTGTTTCCGGTTTGCTGCAGCCAATGCAGCAGCATGATCTGGACAAGCGACCCCACATGCAGCGAAGGTGCGGTGCAATCAAATCCGATGTATGCCCTGACATCTTGTTTGGCCGCCAGCGCATCAAGGCCTGCGACATCAGAGCATTGGTGGATGTAGCCGCGGGCAGCCAGAACATTGACGAAGTCGGAAGAATATTGGGTCATGATCGCAGGGTTCTTAAACGGGGGATGATGTGGTGTCAAAAGTCTTGAAAGCCATTGGCCTGATGAGTGGCACTTCGCTGGATGGCATTGACATTGCGTTGCTGGAAACCGACGGCGAAAGCATCGTGAGGCACGGTCATTGTGCAACGATACCCTACCGGGAAAGCGAACGAGAGTTATTGCGGCAGGCGCTGGCGGAGGCGGTTGGCCTGACGGCGCGGGAGCAAAGACCTGGCAAGCTGAAAGATATTGAGCGGCAACTTACCGAGTGGCATGGCCATGTTGTGGCTGTGTTTCTGCGCAAACTGGGTCTTGGACCGCTTGACATTGACCTCATTGGCTTTCACGGGCAATCCATTATTCACCGTCCGGAAAAGGCCTTGACAGTGCAATTGGGCGATGGTCCGGCCCTCGCCAGGCAAACCGGCATTTCCGTTGTTTACGACATGCGGGCAGCTGACGTGGCAGCGGGCGGGCAGGGTGCGCCGCTGGTTCCGGTCTATCACCGGGCATTGGTGGCATCAGTGCCAAAACGCCCTGTTGCCGTGGTCAATATTGGTGGCGTGGCGAACGTGAGCTGGATTGGCGCTGACGGTGAATTGGTGGCATTTGACACAGGTCCGGGCAATGCCCTGATAGATGATTGGATGAAAGCCAAAACAAGCCAAATCCGGGATGAGGGCGGGGCAATGGCACTCAAGGGACATGTGGACGAAACCTTGGCGGAACAATTTTTGTCTCATGAATTTTTTGCCACGGCGGGACCGAAATCGTTGGACCGCAATAGTTTTGCAGGAATTGCCATGGGCGATTTGTCGGTTGAAGACGGTGCAGCAACACTTGTTGCAGTGACCGCCCGCAGCATTGCGGCGGCACGGTTGCATTTTCCGTCAGCGCCCAAGCGCTGGATAATTTGCGGCGGGGGCCGGCATAACAAGGCCATCATGTCGGCGCTCACGTCATTGTTGCCAAATGTCGAACCTGCCGAAAAATTCGGCTTTGACGGTGACAGTCTGGAAGCCGCAGCCTGGGCCTATCTGGCGGTCCGCAGTTTCCGAAAGTTGCCGCTGACGTTTCCAGGAACGACGGGTGTTGGCAGCGAGATGACGGGTGGTATTTTGGCTGAGGCTTATGCCAACGGCCCCATGAATTGACGGCAACAATGGTCTTGCAGAGGCCGCATGTCCTCCCCACCTCCGCCCTTCGGGCACCT
>JANONM010000467.1:0-2729 GCA_031420855.1 Hyphomicrobiales bacterium | reverse complement strand
ACTCTTATTGTGTGTTGGGCAGAAAAATCGCGGTCGATACCAGAACACAAGGCACCATTGCGATTTGCCATATCCAGGCCATCGGCGCTGCGCTTGCCGCGCCACAGAACCGTTTCTTCAATTTTGTGCGCGGCCGAATCTTCTTCCAAAGACAACCCGACCTTGGGTGCATCTATACCTTCAATCGGCCGGGATGACAGGTCACTCAGGGTCGGCACGTCTGCAGGTAGTGCGCTCTCTTCGACGAAAGCCGGATTTTGTTCTGGCATTGCCGTTTGCAGGGCGTCGGCGGGTGGCAAGGCAAGATTATTGACCGGCATGTTGATTTCTGGTCCAGCCCGCCCATTCAGCAACTGTTGCGAAATGGTATTGGAACAGCCGATTGTTGAAGCCATCACGAAAAGGCACGCCACCAACTTGAATATCCGCGATCGCTCGACACGAGGCATTACTTGCAGCGCCTTCCCTACAATCCACAACCAGCTTAGCGGAATTTTGTGTGAAACTCAATTGAATGGATTGTCGAATGACTGCTGTCTGGGCGCATTTTCCCGGGACTTGCAAATGCAGTTAACAGCAGCAAAGGGATTGCCTGACAATTGGCTGTGGTCGTGTTATGCGACCAGTGGCAGGGACGATAAAAGGCAGAGTCAAAATCCATGTTTCGGAAAAGACACAATTTGGATATGGCGTCGGAATATGATGCCGCGCTGCGTGAAAAGACACCATTTTATGGCGTGGTATCTATATTGGCAGCGGCCGTATGTATCATCGCCTTTGTGACATGGGCGGGCTTTGCAAAACTCGATGAAGTAACGCGCGGCGATGGCAAGGTGATTGCCTCCAGTAAAACCCAACTCGTGCAGAGTCTTGAGGGTGGCATTATCAAGGAAGTGCTGGTCAGGACGGGTGATGCCGTCAAGAAAGGCGATGTACTTGTTCGCATCGATGATACAGGCTTTTCATCCAATCTTGGTGAAGTTGCCGCAAAAGCCCTGGCACTTGGTGTCAAGTCAGCGCGGCTGCAACACGAAGCCGATGGCGACCTTGAAAAGCTTCCGACTTTCCCCGCTGATTTGAATAAACGGGCTCCCAAAATTGTTTCAAATGAACTCAGCTTGTTCAAAGACCGGCAAAAGAGTCTGGCATCTCAATTGGACGTGTTGCAGGAACGCGTCGAACAGCGGCTGCTTGAATTGAAAGAAGCCAAGGCGTCGATGGACCGGGCCAAGGAAGTCTTTGCGCTTGCCAATCAGGAAATGAAACTGAAAAAGCCGTTGGCTGACCGTGGCATCGTTCCCAAGACTGACCTAATCCGCCTGCAACGGGACGTGGCTGACGCCAGCGGGCAAATCAGTATCCTGAAGGAAACGCTGCCAAGGCTTGATGCATCAATTCGCGAATCCAAAGCCCTGATGTCGGAACAGCGGCAAAAATTCAGGGAGGAGGCCCGGGCAGAACTGTCGCAAGTCGAGGCAGAATTGTCGGTGTCAGACGAAACCCTGCGCGGCGCAAAGGACCGTGTTGCCCGCACCGACATCAAATCCCCCGTGGCCGGTATCGTCAACAAATTGAATGCCAACACTGTGGGCGGCGTGGTTCAGGCGGGTCAAATCATCCTGGAAATTGTACCGCTGGATGATGCCTTGTTGGTCGAAGCCCGCATTCGCCCCGCCGACATCGCCTTTGTCCACCCCAAGCAGCGTGCCGTTGTGAAACTGACCGCTTACGATTTCTCAATCTATGGCGGGCTTGAGGGAAATGTTGAACTGATTTCTGCAGACTCTGTTTACGATGAACAGTTGCGGGAGAGTTTTTACCTCGTAACCATTAAAACTTTAGAGAACCGCTTAAAAGCCGGCAAAGAACAACTTCCTATTATCCCCGGAATGGTCGCGTCAGTCGACATTCTAACGGGGAAAAAGAGTGTTCTGGATTACTTGCTCAAGCCAATCAACAAGGCCCGCCAGGAAGCCCTGCGCGAAAGGTAGTGTTCTTGCTGGTGCTGCCGTTCTGATGTTTGCGGCAGTGACAACCACCTCAGCTTTCGCAGCAAAATCCGCCATTCTCGACCTGAATGCCACAGCCTCCTTTGCCCCCATGGGCGTGTTCCAGTCGATTGAACTGGAAACCAACGCGACGACAGGCCTTGCCAACTGGTACAAGGCCAAACGCAAGCTTTCCATCGAAGCGGCAAGTTACAAGGCCTGCGATGCAGGCTCCGCCAAATGCCCGGCGCAATTGCGGGAGTGGCGGTCAAAACTTGGGCAGTGGAGCACCCTCTCCGCCAAGGCAAAACTGATCCAGGTCAATCGCTTCGCCAATGCGGCGATAGATTATACCGACGACCGCAAGGCCTTTCGCTCAGCTGATTATTGGGCCACGCCGCTGGAATCTTTAAGGGGCCGCGGCGATTGTGAAGACTATGTGCTGTTGAAATATGTATCGCTGCGCAGCCTGGGATTTGCTGAAGATCAATTGCGCATTGTCATCGTCAACGACCTCATGGCTGGCATTGGCCATGCCGTGTTGTCGGTCAAAGTCAAAAACGAAAACTACATCCTCGACAACCAGGACAACCGCGTATTGCGCCACGACAGCATCACGCGCTATGCACCTGTGTATTCGGTGAATGCCAAGGGCCGCTGGATCAACATTGCCACCCGCGATTTGAAAAAGCGCCGCACCGCTCCCGTCGTGTTGGTTGCCAGCAACGCTGAACTGGGTGA
>JANONM010000466.1:0-1725 GCA_031420855.1 Hyphomicrobiales bacterium | reverse complement strand
GGGATTGGAACTGGCTGGATTTCATCATGCGGCCTTGGTCGAGATTGATTCCGCTGCCTGCGCCACGCTTCGCTTCAATCGACCAACATGGAATGTGGTTGAAATGGACGTATCGAATTTTTCAGGAATTCCGTTTCGCGGAAAGATTGATTTGCTTGCTGGTGGTGTTCCTTGCCCACCTTTTTCAAAGGCAGGCAAGCAGCTTGGTGCAAGTGATGAGCGCGATCTGTTTCCAGAAGCATTGCGGCTGGTCGCAGAAATCATGCCAAATGCAGTAATGCTCGAAAATGTTCGAGGTTTGCTCGATCCGATATTTGAGACCTACCGATCAAGGCTTGACGCACGGTTTGATCAGATGGGTTATCATCCACACTGGCGATTGTTGCATGCATCGGATTTTGGTGTGTCTCAGTTGCGTCCGCGCGTTGTTCTTGTTGCGATCAAAAAGTCGGTGTCCGGACAATTTGTCTGGCCGATGCCAAGTTTGCGCAAACCCCCGCATGTTGGAGAATTGCTTCATGATCTGATGGCGGCGGATGGTTGGGCGGGTGCCTCTTCCTGGAAGAAATCAGCCCTCGCCATTGCCCCCACGCTGGTTGGCGGTTCCAAAAAGCATGGTGGCCCTGATCTTGGTCCTACACGTGCACGAAAGGCTTGGGCCGCACTCGGTGTCGATGGCATTGGCATTGCTGACCAGCCGCCAAAAAAAGACCTTGAGGGCATGCCACGGCTGACAGTTCGCATGGCTGCCCGTGTACAGGGCTTTCCTGATTCCTGGCACTTTGTGGGCAAGAAAACCCCTGCCTATCGGCAGGTGGGCAATGCCTTTCCGCCACCCGTTGCTGCGGCAGTTGGACGGCAAATCGCAAAACTTTTGAACAGTGTGTCACAAGCCAAGGCGCTTGAAGCTGCATGAAGCGGGACGGTTCAAAAACCAAATTGCGCAAGTTCTTTGCTGAGCACGTTGGTGAAATAGTCAATTCCACAACGCTTCAACAGATCGCACAGAGCAGTGAATGGGCGCGACGGGTTCGGGAGCTCCGAAACGAAGAAGGTATGAACATCATCACTCACAATGATGATAGCTCACTGAAACCGGGACAGTACAAACTTGTCGATGTGAAAATCAAACCAGCTTTTGCGCGGGGCATTTCGAAGGAAACCAGAGCGCTTGTCTTGGATCGCAATGGCTTTACGTGCCAAATGTGCGGTGCGGTTGCGGGTGAGCCGCATCCCTACGACCAAGGTGGCCGTAAAACGCGGCTTCACATTGGCCACATCATAGATAAATCCATGGGCGGCACGGACGACGCGAACAATCTCCGCGCAATATGTTCGGTCTGCAATGAGGGTGCTAAGAATCTTACACTACCGCGACCTGACTGGATGAAGCTCGCGGCGCAAATCAGACGCGCACCCGGTGATGTGCAAGTTCAAGCGCTTGAATGGTTGATCGGGAAATTTCCCGATCAAGCCAAGACAATTGTCGCAACTAAAAAATAGTCCTTACCGCTCCACGCACATGGCAATGCCCATGCCGCCGCCGATGCAGAGGGTGGTGAGGCCTTTTTTGGCGCCTGAGCGTTGCATTTCATGCAGCAACGTAATCAACACACGGGCACCTGAGGCACCGATGGGGTGGCCGATGGCGATGGCGCCGCCGTTGACGTTGACCTTGGATGTGTCCCAGCCCATGTCCTTGTTGACGGCGCAGGCTTGCGCGGC
>JANONM010000465.1:0-5383 GCA_031420855.1 Hyphomicrobiales bacterium | reverse complement strand
GTCGCTTCGCCCTGCTGCGTGGCCTGCAGAAAAGACTGCACGGGCAATTGCACTTCGGCTTTGCCCATGGTCACGACAGGAGCGGTCAGCGATGTGTGAATTTCTCCGTTCACGGACAATCGCAACAGTTGATGGTCCGCGACAATTTCGTTGAGGGCTGCCAAGCGGCGCATGACAGCGCTGCGTTCGGCCTTCACATGAACATCCAAGCCGTTGTCTGCCGCCGTCATGGCAACATCACAAGGGCCCAGTACGGCACCAAAGGCAGCGGCAATGCCTGGGGATTTTTGCAAGGCCGGGACGAGCACGGGACATGATTCGAGCGCACAAAGATCATGGCTTTTTTGCTCCATGAACCCAGCCACCCAGACGCCGCCTTGCTGGCGCACATGCAAACTGACACGCCGACGCCCTGCTCCATGGGCATCAACCAATGGTTCAACATTGGTTGCCAAGCCTTTGGCAAGAAGGGCAGAAACCAGCTGGTTACGCTTCCATTCGGTATAGGGTTTTTCTTGCCAATGCTGGAACTTGCAGCCACCACATGAATCATGGTGTTGACAAAATGCAGGCACACGTTCTGCCGACGCTGCAACAATTTGAAGCAGCTTGCCATTTTGCAGTTCTATAGTTTCGCCGACCAGGGTTTTGGCAACGGCCAAAGTTGCATCGCCGACCCGCACCAAACCATCGCCACGATGTCCCAACCGATCAACAGTATGAAGGGTCATGCCTTGGCATCCGGATGAACGGTGACCAGGGCTTGGCCGTGTTCAAGGGTGATTGTAACCGGGCCTGTGGCTTCGTTCGAAATTGTCAGGGTTGACCCCATATGGACGTTTCGCTGTTCCAGAGGCCAGCGCACACCTGCCATCGACAGGCCTTCCAGTTCACCAAGGCCCAACACGCTGATGCGCGCACCCTTTGGCAAGTCTGGCAATGCCAGTTGGCCGACCAGCGGATAAATTTCTTCGTCTCCGCTGCTGGCATAAGCCGGGAAACCCTGACCTGCAAGGCTGAGCAGTTGCAAACCATGGGACAGGGCATGATCAAACCTGCCGCCCAAGGCACCCACCAACTGGATTTTTTTGGCACCTCTGGCAAGCGCTGCCTCAATGGCAATGGCGCCATCAGTTGCATCCTTGGCAGTGGAATAGGCTTGACGTGGAACTTGAGCATAGGCGGCCAAAAGTGCATCGTCTGCACTGTCAAAATCACCCACCCACAGTTCGGGTTCCAATCCGAGCTCCGCAGCATGTCGCATGCCACTGTCGGCCGCGATAATCCGGCTGCCTGAAACCTGGGCCAGCAATCGCGGTGTTACGGCCAGGTTGCCGCCGAGCAAAATTGTGAAACTGTGTTTGTTGATCATGGCGGCTATGTAGCACTGAGTGCTTGCCGGGGCGACTGCAATGTTATACTAACAGATTGCTCTCAACGGGGTGCTTGGCTTTCGGGCCTGACTGAGAGGGAGATTTCCCAACCCGCTGAACCTGATCTGGATCATGCCAGCGGAGGGATTGCGAGCGGGGCCGATACGTCCCCTCCTCCATCATTTCGCTGGCGACATGGAGGAAACATGAAACGTCTCTTGCTCGCCTGCACCGCATTGGCTTTACTGGCATTGCCTGCCATGGCCAAGCCCACACTCACCATCTACACCTATGACAGTTTTGTTTCCGAATGGGGGCCTGGTGCAAAAATCAAGTCGGCATTTGAAGGTCAATGTGATTGCAACATTGAATGGGTGGCGATCCAGGATGGTGTTGCCATGCTCAACCGGTTGAAACTGGAAGGGACCACAACACAGGCCGATGTGGTGCTGGGTCTTGATACCAATCTGACAGCGGAAGCCAAGGCCACGGCGCTTTTTGGTGCGCACGGCAATGATGCCAGCAAGGCAAAAGTGCCGGGTGGATGGGACGACAAGTTTTTCCTTCCGTATGACTACGGACATTTTTCCGTGGTTTATGACACAGAGAAAATGCCCGTTCCACCAACCAGTCTTGATGAACTTGTCAACGGTGACCCTTCGCAAAAAATCATTCTCGAAGATCCGCGAACATCGACACCGGGTCTGGGATTTTTGTTGTGGATGAAAGCGGTATATGGCGACAAGGCCGAAGACGCGTGGCGCAAGCTGAAGCCGCGCATTTTGACCACAGCGCCGGGATGGTCGGAAGCCTATGGCCTGTTCACCAAGGGTGAAGCGCCCATGGTGTTTTCCTATGTCACGTCACCCGCCTACCACATGACGGTTGAAAATACTTCGCGCTACCAGGCCGCCAGATTTTCCGAAGGACACTATCTGCAAATTGAAGTGGCAGGTTTGATTGAAGCCAGCCCGGAAAAAGCTTTGGCCCAGCAGTTTCTGTCATTCATGTTGACTCCAGGTTTCCAGAATGAAATTCCGGCGACCAACTGGATGTTGCCAGCGGGTGAAATTTCGGTAGCCTTGCCTGCCGCGTTTGACAAACTGATTGTGCCACCGAAAACCCTGCTCTTCACACCTGAAGAGGTGAACGCCAATCGCCGCGCGTGGATTGACAGCTGGCTTGCAGCGGTGAATTAAGCTTGATGCTGCGTCACCCAAACTCCCCACCTCCGCCCCAGTTCAAGTCGAAGGCCGGAGGTGGGGGCCGCGCAATGCGATCCCTATAGTCTTGAAAATGCAGATGCCCCAACCGCGACCATACTTTTTCGCACCTGTGCTGGTAATGGTGGCCGTTGGCTTTGGGGTTTTGCCGCTGCTCTGGTTCAGTTATGCGCAAGGTGGCAGGCCGCAGCTTGATGCCTACACGTGGCGCATTCTCGGATTCACATTGCTGCAAGCCAGTCTTTCCACAATGCTCTCGATTCTGCTTGGCATCCCGGTGGCGCGGGCTTTGATACGACAGCAATTGCCGGGGCTTGGGTTATTGCGGATGGTTTTTGCGGTTCCCTTGTCGCTACCCGTCATTGTTGCCCTTCTGGGAATAACCACCATTTATGGCAACAGCGGTTTGCTGGGTGGCATTGTTCCACTGTATGGACTTGTCGGCATTGTGCTGGCCCATGTGTTTTTCAATCTGCCACTGGCGGCGCGACTGCTGGCTGATGGACTGGAAAATGTACCCCCGGAAAGCCATCGGCTGGCGGCCCAATTAAACTTCAATGATTGGCAGGTTTGGCAGCATGTGGATTGGCCAGTCTTGCGCACATTGTTGCCGCGACTCTCGGCATTGATATTTCTGTTGTGTGCTGCAAGTTTTGTCATCGTGCTGACTTTGGGTGGCCCTTCTGCAACAACTCTGGAGGTTGCGATTTATCACGCGCTGCGTCTCGACTTTGATGTGTCGCGGGCCTTGACGCTTTCAATGCTCCAGGTGGCCTTGAGCATTTTGCTGGTTTGGGGTGCAGGCCGACTGGCCTATGCGTCGCCCCTGCTGCCAAGCCTTGGTACAACGGCGTGGCGACAAGACGGTAAGCGCAGAAGTACAATGCTGCTGGATGTCACAGCGCTTGGGCTGGCAGCGCTGGTTGTTTTGCCGCCGCTGGTGGCTGTGGTGCTGGCGGGGGTGACGCAGGTGCATTTAACCAGGCTGGTGGTGCAGGCCTTTGCGACAAGCGTTGCCTTGGGGATTGCGTCGTCTGCAATTGTCTTGGCGCTGGCGTGGCCCCTGGCGCAATTGCAATACCGTGGTGGCAAGACTGGCCTGATCGCGCAGTTTTGCGGCATTGCAGGCTTGATCGTTCCACCAGCCGTCATGGCAACGGGCTGGTTTTTGGCGGTCAGAACGATGGGTGGAAGCCCTTGGCTTGCGGCGTTCCTGGTGACTTGCCTGAACGCCATGATGGCCCTGCCATTTATCATGACGACGCTTGCACCTGCCGTGATGCGAAACCATGCCTTGCATGATAAATTGTGTTTGTCGTTTGGCATTGAAGGCTGGGACCGGCTTCGCAATTTTGATTTTCCCGTGCTGCGTCCCGTCTTGGGGCAAGTTCTCCTGATGGGATTTGTGCTCTCACTCGGGGATTTGACGGCGATTACACTGCTGGGCAGCGGGGGACTTGTGACGTTGCCATCACTCGTGGCCCAGCAAATGGGCAACTATCGCAGCGCTGAAGCAGGCGGCACGGCATTGCTGCTCGCCGTGCTTTGTTTCAGCCTGACGGTTTGGGCCCATCGGTTGGGAGACCGGAGATGATCGAAATCAGCAATGGGCTTTATCAATTGGCGGATTTCAAACTTGCCATCAATGTCAGAATTCCATCCAACAGCATTACGGCTGTGCTGGGGCCAAGTGGTGCAGGCAAATCCACCTTGCTGAATATCATTTCGGGATTTGAAGGTTTGAAACAGGGACAGTTGAAGATCGACGGCAAGTCCGCCGCAGACTTGCGCCCCCATGAACGCCCCCTCACGGCAGTGTTTCAGGACAACAATTGCTTTGCCCATTTGTCGGCCTGGCAGAACGTGGCCCTTGGCATTCGACCCTCTCTTCGATTGACGGCGGCAGAAACTGCATTGGTCGAGAATGCCTTGGACAGGGTGGGTTTGTTGGCGTTGAAGGATCGACGACCGGGAGACATGTCTGGAGGGGAACGGCAACGCATCGGATTGGCGCGTGTTCTGGTGCGGCAACAACCGATACTTTTGCTGGATGAAGCGTTTGCGGCATTGGGACCGGCAATGCGGCGGAGCTTGTTGAGTTTGACCCGCGAATTGCAACGAGAACAGCAATTGACAGTGTTGATGGTCACCCACCAGCCGGAAGATGCACGACTGGTGGCGGATCATGTTATTTTCGTCGATGAGGGTGTGGTGCGTTCGCCTGTAACAACGGATCAATTTTTTGCTACCGCCGATGAGGCTGTCAGCCGTTATCTGGGAGACGTGACGTAGAGCATCGGGCGGTCAATTGTAGTGAATCACACTTTAGTTTTCGTCATTCCAAACGCACACGAAGCGCAGCGGAGTATGCGATTTGGAACCCCGCTTTGGGCGGGCAAAGCGGGGTTCCAAATCACTCGTTCCGCTGCGCTACACTCGCGTTTGGAATGACGTAATTTTTGGATTTAACTGACAGCCCGATGCTCTTGCTACCAGCCAGACCCACCACCACCGCCACCACCGCCGCCAGAAAATCCACCGCCGCCGGAGCCGGATGAACTGCCGGGAGCAGTTGCTGCTGAGGAAATTGAGGAAGTCAAACTGTCTCCCAGACTTTGGCCAAAGCTGCCGGAACTGAATCCGTCGCTGCCGATGTACCAGTAGCCGACGGTGCCCACAGCGCCTGCTGCGGCAGCGGCCGCGAGCACTGCGGAAAACTTGTTGTTCCAGGCATTCTCGCAATCCAGCGCCATGGCAAAGGGTAGATAACGCTCAAAAAGTTCCGGC
>JANONM010000464.1:0-3693 GCA_031420855.1 Hyphomicrobiales bacterium | reverse complement strand
GCTGAAATATTTGGTTTCCGCACCGCCAGCCTTGATCTCCGCCAAAACACCACGGTGGTAAACCGCGTGTTGGCCGAAATCTGGAAAAAAATGAACCCGCTGGAATCAACTCCCGCACCCGTTCATGGTTCGAAAGAATGGACTGCCTGGCTGGCCGCCGAATTGGACAAGCCACTAGGCTTCTTGCCACGCTTCCAAAACATGTCGGAAGAAGCAACCGAGCTGCTGGGCCTGCTGGATCTCATTCGTGAAACTTTGGATGGACCCGATCCGGAGGCCATTGGCACATTCATCTTGTCGATGACCCAATGCGCCGATGATTTGCTGGGACTATATCTTCTCGCTAAATATTGTGGACTGTTTTCGGACACCAATGCAAGGGAATCCTGCCGCTTGAAAATTGTACCACTTTTTGAAACCATTAAAGACCTGCGCAATGGTCCGGCTATCATGACAACCCTGTTGGCCAACCCCATTGTGCGCACTTCGATTGCCGCCAATGGTGCGGCCCAGGAAATCATGTTGGGCTATTCCGACAGCAACAAGGACGGCGGATTTTTCTGCGCCAGTTTTGAATTGTTCGAAGCCCAACGCAGCCTCATCAGTGCTGGATTGAAAGCTGGCATTGCCTTGCGCTTTTTCCACGGTCGTGGCGGCTCCGTGTCACGCGGTGGTGCGCCAACGGGTCGTGCCATTGCCGCACAACCCGTGGGCTCCATTGGTGGCCGCATGCGCGTCACCGAGCAGGGCGAAGTTGTGTCGCTCAAATTTGCCAACCGTGGCACAGCCCAGAACAACCTCGAAGTGCTCACCGCATCTGTCCTCCTGCATACCCTTAAATCAGCCAACGAGCCGGAACAAAAACTGGTGGGTGAACACCAAAATGCCGTGCAGGAAATTGCCAGGCTTTCTTTCAAGGCCTATCGCAGACTGGCTGAAGACCCGGCCTTGCTCAATTATTTTCAATCCTCCAGTCCGGTTGAGGAACTCGCACTTCTCAAAATTGGTTCGCGTCCCTCCCGCCGCTTTGGCGCAAGTGGCATTCAGGATTTGCGCGCCATACCCTGGGTCTTCGCCTGGAGCCAGAACCGCCACCTGCTCACCGGCTGGTATGGCCTTGGCTATGCCATCGATGATTTTCTTTCGTCGCAAGGTGGCAGTGGTTTGAAACTGCTGCGCGGCATGTTCCTCAAGTCTCCGGGCTTTCGCCTCGCTGTCGATGAAGTGGAAAAATCCCTGTTCCTCGCCGACATGGATGTGGCCCAACGCTACGCCGAGCTGGTGCCCCAGCGGGTTGATGCCGAACGCCTCTACGCCTTGATTCGCCACGAACACAAACGCACCAGCAAGGTGATGTTGGAACTCTCTGGTTCATCCCAACTCTGTGAACGCTTTCAAGGCTTTAGAAGACGCTTCGAACGGGTGCGCCCCATGGTTGATCAAGCCAACAAATGGCAAGTCCAACTGCTTCGCCAAACCCGCGAACAAAAAAACAAGGACACCCTCAACATGCCCCTGCTGATGACCATGAACTGTGTCGCAGCGGGATTGGGCTGGACGGGTTAGACTTCCACCTCACACACCGCCGACAATTTGTTGCCATCGGGATCGCGCACGTAACAGGCGTAGAAACTGGCGTGATAGGGACGTAGTCCCGGTGCGCCTTCGTCAATGCCGCCGTTTGCCAATGCCGCTTCGTAAAAATCATGGACTTGTTGGCGACTGCTGGCGATCAGCGCAATCATGGTGCCATTACCCCAGGTGGCTGGCAGTTTCATGTAGGGTTCGTTGATCCAGAAGAAGCAGGCGCTCTTGGCCGGACGGCCAAGGGCAGGCCCATAGCCCGCTCCGTTGTCGTCAGTTTCCAGCCGGACATGCCCGAGTGCCGCCATCACGGGATCGTAGAATCGAATGGCCCGCGCAACGTCATTGGTGCCAAGGGTGGTGTAAAGCAACACGTTATGGTCTCCCTCCAATCAAAAAGGGCGGATGTTTGCACATCCGCCCCAAGATTTATAGCAAGCGGCGCTTCTGCTTACGAACAGCTGCTGCCAGATTGCCCTCCCCAGACCTGGGTCACGCTACCCGTGAATCTATGGTCTTGTTTTTGTTGAAGGCAAACTGCCTGATATTTAAGCCTTTGCCAAGTTAAAAATGGCAAATCTGTGGGGTGGTTGAAATCGTCAATTGGTTCAATCTTGGATTGCTTCCCGCCGCAGCGACGTTCAACTTGAGTTTGCGCCACATTTCCTTGATAAGGCCAAGGATTCAATGCAGTTGGGGATTCTCATGCGCCTGTCCCAGTATTTCATGCCCATTCTCCGGGACGACCCCAAGGAAGCGGAAATCGTTTCGCACAAACTGATGCTGCGTTCCGGCATGATCCGCCAGGAAGCCGCTGGCAGCTATTCCTGGTTGCCCATGGGTTTTCGTGTTCTCAAGAAGATTGAGCAGATCGTCCGCGAAGAGCAGAACCGGGCAGGGGCCATCGAAGTGTTGATGCCAACCCTGCAATCGGCTGATCTCTGGCGCAAATCAGGCCGCTATGATGCCTATGGCAAGGAAATGCTGCGCGTCAAGGACCGGCAGGACCGGGATTTGCTGTTCGGCCCCACCAATGAGGAAATGATCACCGACATTTTCCGCTCAGGCGTTCAGAGCTACAAGGATTTGCCGCGCAACCTTTATCACATCCAGTGGAAATTTCGCGATGAGGTCCGCCCGCGTTTCGGCGTCATGCGCGGTCGCGAGTTTCTGATGAAGGATGCCTATTCTTTCGACATGTCGCGGGAAGCGGGCCAACATGCATACAATAAAATGTTTGTCAGCTATCTGCGCACTTTCGCCCGCATGGGGTTGAAAGCCGTTCCCATGCGCGCCGAAACTGGCCCCATCGGCGGCGACGACAGCCACGAATTTTTGGTGCTGGCTGAAACCGGCGAAAGCGGGGTGTTCTTCGACAAGGATTTTTATGACATGGATTGGTCCGCCTTCGAGATCGACTATGATGATGTGGGGGCAGTGGCCAAAGTGGTGACCGACTTCACATCGAAATATGCCGCAACCGACGAAAAGCACGATGCGGCTGAATTTGACAAGCGGGTTCCCAAGGCTCGTCAACTCTCGGGACGCGGCATCGAAGTTGGTCACATCTTTTTCTTTGGCACCAAATATTCAGAGCCCCTGGGTTGTGAAGTCCAAGGTCCCGATGGCAAGAAAGTGACGATCCAGTCCGGCTCCTACGGCATTGGTGTTTCGCGGCTGGTGGGTGGAATCATTGAGGCGTCTCACGATGCTGCGGGTATCATCTGGCCTGAGTCGGTTGCACCCTTTGATATTGGTCTGATCAACATCAAGGCAGGCGATGCTGAAGCCGATGCGGCTTGCGACAAGATTTACAAGGCACTTACGGCTCACGGCAAAGAGGTCTTGTACGATGACCGCAATCAACCCGGTGGTGCCAAATTCGCCACCATGGATTTGATCGGCCTGCCCTGGCAAATCATCATCGGCCCCCGCGGCCTGAAGGACGGCGTGGCGGAAGTGAAAAACCGCCGCACGGGTGAAAAGGAAAACGTAGCACTGGACAAGATCATGGAACGGTTCGCATGAACACGCCAACGCTTCACGACTCCCGAGTTCGGGCAAGGCAATTGCATATGGCCAAAGGGACCTCATCCGCCCCGTTGGGGC
>JANONM010000463.1:0-2476 GCA_031420855.1 Hyphomicrobiales bacterium | reverse complement strand
CTTTTTCAACAATTCCGGGCGACCATCGATGGCGCGGGCGGCGGATTTGATGGCGGGTTTTGGTGGATCAATGATGCGTTCAGAGGTGGATTTCGCTTTGATTTTGGTGGTGGATTTCACCACGTCGTCTTTGGTCACGCGCACAATTCCAGTTTCGGCCTGGGCTTTTTCCGTCATCACAATGCCGGGTGCTGTCGATGCTGCTTCTTTCGCATTCACCGCCTTTATCTGCGCCTCAACCTGTTTTGATACAAGTGATACGGGCCGAATTTCATCGGCTGGCGGCTTGACGGCAGATGGCGATGGGATCGGTTCTTTGGTTGCGGGAATTGGTGCAACAGCGGCTGCAACAGGTGGCGGAGGCAGTGGTGGGGCTTCCACGCGGGAGAACTTCCGCTGGCCTTTATAGAGTGACTTATCGGTGAGTGTTGTGCCACCTCCGATGGGTGCCGAGAAATGACGGTCAATTTGCGGGCCGGGTTTGACAAGCTGGCCCGCTTGCCACTGGTCAATCAGATCTTCCAGTTTTGCAGGCGTCAAATCTTCATAGGTGTCCTTGAACACCTGGATCATTGGCGCGTTGACGCAGGATCCCAGGCATTCCACTTCTTCCCAACTCATCGAACCATCAGCATTTAAATGCTGGGGCTGCGGGTGGATTTTGCGTTCACATACCTTGCGCAAATCTTCCGCACCGCGCAGCTGGCAGGCAATGGTGCCGCAGAGTTGAATATGCGCCTTCGTGCCGACGGGCGAAAGTTGAAACATGGTGTAAAACGTCGCCACTTCGAGCACGCGGATATAGGCCATATCCAGCATCTCAGCGATGTATTCAATCATCGGACGCGAGGTCCAGCCGTTCTGTTCCTGGCCCCGCCAGAGCAGGGGAATAACGGCTGAGGCTTGTTTGCCGCTGGGATATTTCGCAATCGTCTGCTTTGCCCAGCCCAGATTTTCAGGTGAGAAGGCGAACGACGTGGGTTGGATGGGATCAAGACGGCGGACGCTCATGCAAGTATTTCCACTTTAAAACCGTCATTCCCGCGAAGGCGGGAATCCCGCTTGATCAGGATCGAACTGGTTTCTAGCTGGATTCCCGCCTTCGCGGGAATGACGGTGTTGGGGGTCGTGTATGAAACAGAATAGGACAAAGCACTCATCGATCCACCTCACCAAACACAATATCAATCGATCCTAAAACCGCCGACACATCCGCCAGCATGTGGCCGCGGCAGAGCCAGTCCATGGCTTGCAGGTGGGCGAAGCCTGGGGCGCGGAGGCGGCAGCGGTAGGGTTTGTTGGAGCCATCGGATACAAGGTACACGCCGAACTCGCCTTTGGGCGCTTCAACAGCGGCGTAAACTTCGCCGGCTGGTACCTTGTAGCCTTCAGTATAGAGTTTAAAGTGATGGATCAGCGCTTCCATGGAGCGCTTCATTTCGCTGCGCTTTGGCGGCACGACCTTGCCATCCATCGACGATACAGGGCCAACGCGTTCCTTGCCCGAAAGTTGTTCCACGCATTGCGTCATGATTTTCAGGGACTCTCGCATTTCCTGCACACGCAACACATAACGATCATAATTGTCGCCGTTCTTGCCCACTGGAATATCGAAATCCATTTCGGCATAGCATTCATAGGGTTGGGATTTGCGTAAATCCCACGCCGCACCTGCACTGCGCATCAGCACGCCGGAGAAGCCCCACTGGAAACAGTCATCCAAGGTGATCATGCCAATATCAACATTGCGCTGTTTGAAAATGCGGTTGCCCGTCAGCAGGGTTTCCACGTCGTCCAAAACTTTCACCGTCTTGATGGTGAAGTTGCCGATGTCGTCGATGAGCTTTTGTGGAATATCCTGATGCACACCACCGGGGCGGAAGTAAGCGGCGTGCATGCGGCTGCCGCTGGCGCGTTCATAAAATCCCAGCAATTTTTCGCGCTCTTCAAAACCCCAGAGAATGGGCGTCAAGGCCCCGACGTCCAAGGCTTGGGTGAGGATGTTCATTTGATGCGACATCAAGCGGCCGATTTCAGAGAACAGCACACGGATCAACTGGCCGCGCTTTGGCACCGAGATATTGAGCAGACGTTCCACCGCAAGCGCAAACGCATGCTCTTGATTCATCGGCGCCACATAGTCAAGGCGGTCGAAATACGGGACGGCTTGCAGATAGGTTTTCTGCTCGATCAGCTTTTCCGTGCCGCGATGGAGGAGACCGATATGGGGATCAACCCGGGTGACGATTTCGCCATCCAGCTCAAGAACCATTCTCAAAACACCGTGCGCCGCCGGGTGTTGTGGGCCAAAGTTTATGGTAAAGTTGCGGGTGGAGACTTCGCTCATTGCTTGGCCTTTTCATCGCCCGGAAGAACGTAGTTGGTTCCTTCCCATGGACTAAGGTAGTCAAATTGGCGGAACTCCTGCACCAATTTTACCGGTTCATACACAACCCGCTTTGCCTCATCGTCGTAG
>JANONM010000462.1:0-1775 GCA_031420855.1 Hyphomicrobiales bacterium | reverse complement strand
GTTCATGTGCGGAATATCCGCGGCTGAAGCGTCTCATGTTGCATGGCGGCGATTTCGGCGGCGATGCGATTGGAGCCGAGATCGTCCAATGTGGCGGATGCAGCGCGTGTTGCGGTTGCAGAAATCAAGGTGCCCAGATTGCGCAGCACTTTTAGTCCCGCTGTCTGGCCGAGAGGCACCAGCCGCACGGCAACGGAAACAAGGGCAACACAGAAACCTTGCAGGTAGGCTGCGAGGGCTTGGCTTTGCGGAATGTTCATGCGATTGCAGGCCAGACCCGCCGCAACCGGATAGGCCATCTCCTGTTCCGTTGGCTCATCGTCCGACCAGACCGCCACCGCAATATTGAAATTGCGCCCGAGTTGCATGGTTTCGGAATAGCGCTCGGCTGATCCTGCAAGGGCCAATGCTAGAGCATTCGGGTTGCCATGCCAGCACTGGGCAAACAGCACCGCATCATTCCAGCCGGATCCGGATTGCAGCAGATCACTGATCCATGATTCAGCATCGTTTTGCGTGACTATGCGACCATCGGCAATAGCTTGTTCAAGGCCGTGACTATAAGCAAAGCTGCCAATGGGGAAGGTGGGCGACATCCAGTTCAAGAGCAACAGCAACGCGGCGTTGTCAGTGGTCATGGGCGTAGGCCCCGTGTTCCGGCGAGAAAGGTTCGCGCACCATTTTCACCCCTGCCCCCAATTGTTCGAGCATCTTCGCAATCACATGATCCCGGCGAATGAGAATGCGTGTCGCTTCAATCTGGGCTTCAAGGTGTCGGTTGCCAATGTGCCAGGCAAGTTGTGTGAGATGCGCTGCATCCCGCGCCGTCACTTCCAGCAGTTCTTCGTCAGACGCAATGATCTGCACCAGCCGTCCGTCATCAAGGATCAGGCAATCGCGATCCTCAAATCTCACGGTCTTCTCGAGATCAACCATCACCTCATCGCCATGTTGCAGGGTGATCAACTTGCGACGCAAATGCCGCGCTTCAGCATCCATGACGATGATCTCCCACGGGGTTTCCAAAAGATATTGCGCGCGGACGAAGCGGGTGGCGCGGAGCGTCAAGGCAGGGACCTCATCCGGCCTTCGGCCACCTTCTCCACGTGATAGAACGTGGAGAAGGGACTGATTGCACACCGGTCTCTAAAATTGTTCCTTCTCCACGTTCTATCACGTGGAGAAGGTGGCGCAACGCGCCGGATGAGGTCCCTTTGGTGCCGCGCACCCATCATCAAAACAAAAAATACCGCTGCGTCATCGGCAGCGTCGTAGCTGGCTCACACACCAGCAATTCTCCATCACCACGCACTTCATAGGTTTCGGGATCGACTTCGATATTCAATATTGTGCTGTTGTGAATCATGTCCTTCTTGCCAATGCCGCCCCGTGTGTTCTTCACGGCAACCATTTTCTTGTCCGTGCCCAAACGTTGCTGCAATCCACCCGCCAATGCGGCTTGCGATACAAACGTCACCGATGAAGTGGTGCGCAATTTGCCAAAGCTGGCAAACATTGGGCGGTAGTGCACGGGCTGTGGCGTGGGGATCGACGCATTCGGATCGCCCATGGGAGCAGCGGCAATTGAACCGGCCAACAATACCATTTCAGGTTTCACGCCAAAGAAGGCCGGATTCCAGATGACGATGTCGGCGCGTTTGCCCACTTCAATGGACCCCACTTCATGGGATATTCCATGGGCGATGGCCGGATTGATGGTGTATTTCGCCACATAACGCTTGGCCCGGAAATTGTCGTTGCCCACATCACTTGCA
>JANONM010000461.1:0-4309 GCA_031420855.1 Hyphomicrobiales bacterium | reverse complement strand
TGATTGTTGCCCCTGTTGCCATTGACGACATTGGCAAGGTCGTTGCCTGTTCCATTGACATTATCCATGCCGATCAAAGTCAGATTGCCAGTCGTGCGGGTCAAGGTCGTTGTGACGTTGGATTCAATGGTGTTGCCATCGGTCAGATCGATTTTGACATTCAATGCGCCAACCTGAAACGCGGCACCCTTTTCGGTCGTCAGGCCGCCGCCAGAAAACACGATTTCCCGGGCACCGCTGGCAGTGGCGGTACCCGCTGCGGTTTGCAAGGAATAGCCGCCCGCGGCAGCCGTTGTTGTGGTCAGCAAGGTTGCGCCACCATAGAGCTGCACGGTCCGTCCTGCGGCACTTTCGCCGATGGAATAGAAGTCATTGTTGTCCGTGTCGGTGTAGTTGACACCGGTTACAAAGACGGGCGTGGTGGTCTGATAGGCAAAATTCTCGGTGGTAACGAGGGCATTGTAGCCCTGGTAGTTGGTGTCTGTGATGGTGCTGACGCCAAGCTCTTCGAACAGCGGATTGAGCGAGTTGGCACGGTGGCCACCGCTCAGAAATAGACTTTGGTGCTGTTGGAAGACAGCGGCATTGGCGTCCAGCGTTCCCGTTGTGCCCGACCATGAGATATTTTCGCCGCTGCCAAAGCTGTAATAGCCGGTTGACGCATTGTAGGTGCCCATCCCGGCGGCAACCATGCGGCTGCCTGACGTGCTGCCGTCGGAACCCGTATGGGAAAACAGGTCATTTGCGATCATGTCGGTGGTATGGCGCGTGGCGGAGGCGAGGAGTTTTGCATTGAAGGCAAGGGGTTGCTTGGCGTCGGCGGAGATGGCCTTAACCAGTGTGCCGCTGGCATTGTAGTAATTCAAGTCTGCCAGACCATAGCGGGTTGCCGCTGCCGACGGATCCAGTCGATCACGATTGATCAATTCCAGGAAAAGCTGTTCGCGGTCTTGTTGAATCGTCATCGAATAACCCCACCTCAGTTAGGCTTTCAACGCTAACTCAAAGACACTGATAATTTGCTGTTGAAAAGGCAAAAACTTGTGGCAAATCTGCCCGATTTCCGCAATGCTCTATTTACCAGGATTGCGTCAGAAATGGGTTTAGCGGGTCACCTCACGGCACCGGCTTCAGCCCTCTCAGCAATATTTCAAAAATGGCATTTCTGGTTACATCCCTGTTGGAGCCGACCGCCAATTTGTCATCGAGCACCGCTTCAACTTGCACACTAAAGTCAGCGTAGTGTTGGGTGACGGACCAGATGGCAAAGATGAAATGAACGGGAGAGACGGGATTGATTTTCCCCTCGTTGCACCATTGCAGGATTATCGCAGACTTGGCTTCGACCAATTGGCGCAACGGCCCTTTCAAAAAATCGCCAACATGCGATGCGCCGTGCAAAACTTCATTGGCAAATAGCCTCGAAGCTTCGGGACGTTCGAAAGTCAGATCGAGTTTGCTCGAGATGTAGCGCGTCAATTCCTCGATGGGATCGCCTTCAGGATCAAGCGCTTCCAGGGGAGCCAGCCACAGGGCAAGGGTGCGTTCGAGGACGGCCCTGTAGATGTCTTCCTTGCGTTTGAAATAATAAAGCAGGTTGGGTTTGGACATTTTGCAGCGACTGGCGATTTGATCGATGGTGGAGCCGCGATAGCCAAAGGTGGAAAAGACCTCCAGGGCGGCATCCAGAATCAAGGCTTCATTTTGACTTTGAATACGGGTTTTTTGGGTGTCGGCGGTGCGGGTTTTGCTCATGGCCCAGTTTCATAATTCTTGATCATTTGGTCAAGAGCAGATAACTTTTGCCGAACGAATTGCTTGTGGGTTAACCGCAAGGGTGCTGCGGGAGACGACATTGACGGCAAATGTGATTGAAGCAAGGGATGTCGGTTTGACATTCCAAACGGCAGATGGCCCGGTTTTTGCTCTTTCGCAGGTCAATTTGACAGTGCGGGGGGGTGAATTCGTCTCCTTCATCGGGCCTTCGGGATGTGGCAAGACCACCTTGTTGCGGGTGATTGCCGATCTCGAACAGGCAACTTCGGGCAGCATGACGGTCAACGGGCTTTCGCCTGCTGAAGCTCGCAACGCCCGGTCCTATGGCTATGTCTTCCAGGCACCGGGATTGTTTCCGTGGCGCAATGTCGAACGCAATGTGGGCTTGCCACTGGAAATCATGGGACTTGCGGATGCGGAGGCGCGGATCAGGCGCAATCTCGATCTGGTCAATCTCACGGGTTTCGAAAAAAAGTTTCCCTGGCAATTGTCAGGGGGAATGCAACAGCGGGTATCCATTGCAAGGGCTTTGGCGTTTGATCCCCAACTGCTGTTGATGGACGAGCCGTTTGGGGCGCTGGATGAAATTGTGCGGGACAAGCTGAACCAGCAATTGCTTGAGTTGTGGGACCGCACGGGAAAAACCGTGGTGTTTGTGACCCATTCGATTCCTGAGGCGGTGTTTCTTTCAACCAAAATTGTAGTGATGAGTCCGCGGCCAGGTCGTATCATTGATATCATCGAAACGAATTTTCCGAGACAGCGTTCACTGGATATCCGCGAAACCCCGGCGTTTCTGAAAATTGCCCAGCGGGTGCGCGAAGGCTTGCGGGCGGGGCAGTCCTATGAAGACTGAAGCGGCCGCCCACGGCTTTGTCAAAGCACCATCAGCAGCCATTCCCGTTCTGGTGGTTTGTCTCGTGCTACTGGTTGTCTGGTACATCGCCTGCATTCCACTCAATGCGGTTGTGGCCGAAACGAAAATCCAAGCGGCGGGCGGCGGCTTTGCGGCTGTATTGATGGAGTCATGGAACCACACACGCCCGGTGTTGCCGTCGCCCCATCAAGTTGTCGGCGAACTGTGGCGTTCCATCTTCACCTTTGCGCCCTGGAAGCCCAAGTCGCTGCTCTACCATTGCGCCATTACACTGTCATCGACATTGCTTGGATTTGTCTTGGGCGTGGCATTGGGAATCGTACTTGCAATCGCCATTGTGCATTCGAAATTTTTGTCCAAGGCCTTGATGCCGTGGATCATCGCCTCACAGACCATTCCCATTCTGGCGATTGCGCCGATGATCATCATCGTCCTCGGTTCCATGGGGCTCACCGGGATTTTGCCGAAATCGCTGATCTCAATGTATCTGTGTTTCTTCCCGGTCACGATCGGCATGGTAAAGGGTCTCACGTCGCCCGATGTCATCTATCTTGACCTCATGCGCACCTATCAGGCCAGTGCCTCTGAAACCTTGTGGAAACTCCGGTTCCCCTCCGCCGTGCCTTATCTCTTCACGTCGTTGAAGGTCGCCATTGCCATTGCCCTGACGGGTGCGATTGTCGGGGAACTGCCGACGGGTGCTGTGGCTGGGATCGGGGCGCGGCTGCTGGTCGGGTCTTATAACGGCCTGACCTTGATGATCTGGGGTGCGCTTGTGGCGTCATCGGTGATGGCCGCCCTGCTGGTCTGGCTGGTGGGTTTTGCCGAACGCCAGACGCTTCTCCGCATGGGGGTGAAGCCATCATGAATTATCTGCGCTCATTGCTTGCGCCGGGATTGTTGGGTGTGGCTGTTCTGATTTTGTGGGAGACGGCTTGTAAAAACATTCCGATTTCCCCGATCTTGTTGCCGCCACCATCCGCCATTGCCGCGCGGTTTGCAGCTGACCTTTCCCTGCTTGGGTTGGATTTTGTCAAGACGGTTATCCAAGCGGTCATTCCCGGTTGGCTAATTGGATGTATTTCAGGTCTTGTGGTGGCGTTGCTGTGTGACCGATTCACATTTCTTGGACGCGGGTTGTTGCCCGTCGGCAATTTCTTTTCGGTGTTGCCGCTGGTCGGCGTGGCTCCCATCATGGTGATGTGGTTTGGCGTTGGGGTGGCCCCCAACATCGCGGTTGTCGTCATCATGACGTTTTTTCCCATGCTGGTGAATGCCATTGCAGGGCTACAGGCGTCTTCCCATTTGGAGCGTGATTTGATGCGCTCCTATGGGGCAAGCTGGTGGCAGGGGCTGGTCAAGCTGCGGCTGCCTGCCGCCATGCCGTTTATTTTCAACGCGCTCAAGATTAATTCGACGCTGGCGATGATCGGTGCAATTGTGGCGGAGTTTTTTGGCACGCGTATTGTGGGCATGGGATTTCGCATCCAGACAGGTTCAGGCAGTCAAAGCCTTGATCTGGTGTGGGCGGAAATCGCGGTTGCCGCCCTCACGGGGTCTGCGTGTTACGCGCTGCTTGTGTTGGCAGAGCGGAATGTGACATTCTGGCATCCTTCCTACCGCTCGTAGGACGGTAAATTTGGTACATGTCTAACA
>JANONM010000460.1:0-1865 GCA_031420855.1 Hyphomicrobiales bacterium | reverse complement strand
GCGACGAACCCATCCGACAAACTTGTGGATGCGATCTATGCGCTGCGGGCCGGTTACCGCCAGAACGGCAAGTGGGTGATGAACCGCGGAACGCAGGCCGCCATCCGCAAGTTCAAGGATGTCAACGGCAACTACCTCTGGCAACCGGCGGCAACGGCGGAAGGCACGGCAACGCTGATGAATTTCGCCATCGTCGAAAGCGAATACATGCCGGACATCGCCACCGACGCCCACGCCATAGCCTTAGGTGACTTCAAGCGCGGCTATCTGATTGTCGACCGCGTTGGGGTCCGCATGTTGCGCGATCCCTATTCATCGAAACCCTATGTGCTGTTCTACACCACCAAGCGCGTGGGCGGCGGCATTCAGGACTTTGATGCCATCAAGACCCTGAAGTTTGGCGTGTCGTAAGGCGTCCTCCCCGTCGAGATGCGCCGCTCCCTCTCCGTTCAGGAGGGGGAGCAATTCTTCAGCGGATGAAAGTCGAGATTTTCATGTCACTCATTTTAACAACACCGCCTGCCGTGGAACCAGTTTCCCTGGTGGAAGCGAAGGCCCATCTGCGTGTGCCCCATGCTGATGATGATGCCTATGTCACCAACCTGATCAGTGCGGCCCGGCGGCTGGTGGAACAGCGCAGTGGCTTGCGGCTGATCAATCAGGGTTGGTCGCTGTTTCTGGATTGCTGGCCCGATAGCCCGGTTCAATCTCTGGGGCTTTTCCCGGTGTCGGCGATTGCTGATGTCATCATCTATAGCGATGCTGATGTGGCGGCGACTTATGATCCCGCCCATTACTTTTTGGACGCAGCATCAAAGCCCGCTCGCATGGCCTTGCGATCTGGCAGACTACCACCGCGTGGCAGCCGTCCGGCAAACGGCATTGAAATTCGCTTCACAAGTGGATTTGGCTCGGCTGGATCTGCCGTGCCGCAGGATTTGCGCCAGGCAATGCTGGTGATCATTGCCCACTGGTTTCAAAATCGTGGCGACGCCGAGGCCCATGTGCCACCATTGCCGGCCCTTGAAATCATCGGCACCTACCGCGTGATGAGGTTGCAATGAACGCTGCCCTTGCCCTGCAACAGGCCATGCGCAATGCGTTATTGGCCAACACAACTTTGACCACGCTGTTGGGCGGTGCCCATATTTTCGATGAAGTGCCGCGCGGTGAACCAGGACTGTATGTTGTTTTTGGTAGCATTGAAACTCGCGACTGGAGCACCAGCACGCAAAAGGCGCATGAGCACTTCATCACGCTTGATGTAGTGACCAATGAACGCAGCCGCGCTCGTGCCCAAGCCATTTGCAATGCCATCGAAACGGCCCTCGACAATGCGGCACTTGTCTTGACCGATCATCGGCTGATCAATCTGCGCTCCACATTCTGGAATGTCGGCAAGGCCAAGGCCACCAACAACTTCAACGCCACACTGCGCTTTCGCGCCGCAACTGAACCCCTCTGAGGAGAACACCCCATGGCTGCCCAAAAAGGCCGCGATCTCTTGTTGAAAGTCGATTCCAGCGGAACCGGCATCTATGTGACTGTTGCAGGCTTGCGCAGCAATTCGCTGGCTTTCAATGCCGAAAGTGTTGACGCCACCAGCCAGGAATCGGCTGGTGCATGGCGTGAGCTGCTGGCGGGTGCCGGATTAAAAACCGCAGCACTGCGCGGCCAGGGTATTTTCAAGGATGCCAGCAGCGACGCCACAATTCGCGGCTATTTTTTCAACGCCAGCATTCTGAATTGGCAGGTGGTCATTCCGGATTTTGGCATTGTGCAAGGGCTGTTCCAGATCACAGCACTTGAATTTGCCGCCCGCCATGACGGCGAGGTGACATTTGAAATGGCCCTCGAATCCGCAG
>JANONM010000459.1:0-3882 GCA_031420855.1 Hyphomicrobiales bacterium | reverse complement strand
ACGCAACCGATCAAGAGCCGGACCGGTGGTTCAACCTTCAAAAACCCGCCGGGAGAGAAATCCTGGCAGCTGATCGACAAGGCGGGGATGCGCGGTTTCAGTATTGGGCCTGCCAAGGTTTCTGAACTGCACTGCAATTTTTTGATCAACGAAGGCGGTGCCACTGCGGCACAAATTGAAGCGCTGGGTGAAACTGTGCGAGCACGGGTCAAGGCCACATCGGGCATCGAGCTGGAGTGGGAAATCAAGCGGATTGGCGTTGCGGCGGGAGCAACGGCATGATGTTGGAAAAACGCATACCGCAGGAAACCACTGTCGCGGTTTTGATGGGTGGTTGGTCGGCTGAACGCAAAGTCTCACTGTCTTCAGGCGAGGCTTGTTTTGGTGCGCTGAAACGAGCCGGATTCAATGCTGTGATGGTTGATGTGCAACGGGAAAAAATCCACGAGCATCTACTCGCACTCAAGCCAGATGTGGCCTTCAATGCCTTGCACGGCAAATGGGGTGAGGATGGTTGTGCGTCAGCGCTGCTGGAAACCCTGCGCATTCCCTATACGCATTCCGGCGTGTTGGCCTCGGCCATAGCGATGCACAAGGAAAAATCCAAGGCGCTGTTTCGTGAAGCGGGTATTCCGGTGGCAGAAAGCAAATTGGTGGACTTGGAAGTTGCCGCCAGTTCGCATCCCATGACGCCGCCTTATGTGTTGAAGCCTGTGGATGAAGGTTCGAGCGTTGGTGTTTACATCATCGACAATACCCGCAAGGGACCAGCCCAGGGAATACTGGCAGAACGTGCCATCTTCGGCGACAAGGTGATGGTGGAGCGCTTTATTCCGGGACGCGAGCTTACCTGTGCCGTGATGGGCGATGTGGCGCTCGGCGTTATCGACATCGTGCATGCCATGGGTTTTTATGACTATGAAGCGAAATACACGCCAGGTGGATCGCAACACATATTGCCTGCCAATTTGCCGAATGACACGTACCGAAAGGTGCAAAAATACTCCCTGAAAGCGCATCAAGCCTTGGGCTGTCGGGGCATTTCACGGTCGGATTTCCGCTATGATGATACACCGGGCCACGAGCCTGAACTCATTTTGCTCGAAGTCAACACACAGCCCGGCATGACGGGCACATCGCTGGTGCCGGAACTTGCGACCCATGCCGGACATTCATTTGAGGAGTTGGTGACATGGATGGTCAACGACGCATCGCTCGACCGATGAAGCAACGTACCCGGCTTGGGCGGGATTGCAGGCTGGCGTATCGCGTGGCGGCACGAATGAGTGCCGTGGCTTTTCTGGGCATGACGCTGGTGCATGGTGTATTGCAGGGCGGACACCTGATTTATCCGGGCAGTCCCTGGCTGAAATTGCCGGGCAAACTATCGGGCCTTGTTGGGCTTGCGGCAGATGATATCCGGATGACCGGGCTTAATCACCATGACCCTGCGATCATCCTGACCATATTGGGTGTGAAGCCCGGTGGCACGCTGATGGGGTTTGATCCACAGGGGGCGCGCAAACGACTTGAGAGTCTGGATTGGGTTCAATCGGCTGGCGTGCAGCGGATTTTTCCGAACCAGCTTGAAATCACCCTGGTGGAGCGGGAGCCGTTTGCCATTTGGCAGCACAAAGGCAATTATCTGGTGATTGACAAGGCCGGTGTGCCGATGAGCGGATTGGATCCGGCAGAGCTGAAAGGCTTGGCACTGGTGACAGGTGAAGGGGCCAACACGGCGGCGGCTGACCTTGTTAACCAATTGGAAGCCACACCGACGTTAATGTTGAAGGTCAAGGCAGCTTCACGTGTGGGTCTGCGGCGGTGGACACTTTATCTCGACAACGGGGTGAAAGTGGCCTTGCCCGAATTCAATGTGGCTGAGGCCTTGGCCAAACTGCAGGCGCTGGATGCCGTACAGGCGGTGACGACGATGGGTGTGCAGCAGCTTGACTTGCGGGTTGCGGGTTCAGTTGTCGTGGCTATAGCTGAATTACCAGTTGTTACCGAGGCCAAGCCAGGCAAGGCCGGGGTTGAGTGAATGTTGAGGGGATTGACCGTCCATGACAATATTGGGGAATATTTCGGGAAAAAATTCAGGCGTTGAGGGACGGACCGGGAGTTTGGGAAGTGTGCTTTCAGGCACCACCACTCTTGCGGCACTGGATGTCGGCTCCACCAAAATCAGTTGTGTCATTGCCGAATATTCACCCGGCAAACGCCGGACTTCGGGCGATGTGCGCAGTGCCCTGAAAGTCGTGGGCTTTGGCCAGACGGCATCGCGCGGTGTCAAGTCCGGGACCATCGTTGATATCGACGAAGCGGAGAAAGCCATCAGGCTTGCGGTTGACGCGGCAGAACGCATGGCGCAGCGGCGCATTCGTAATGTTTATGTCGGCGTTTCAGGAGGTCGGCCGCAGTCCATGGTTTGTGCGGGTGGGGTCAATACGCAAACTGGCGTGGTCAGTCCCCGGGATGGTGACAATGCGGTGTCAGATGCAATTTCCCGCATCAATGTGGGACGTCGGCATGTGTTGCATCTGATGCCTGTAGGATTTTCGCTGGATGGCGCAGTTGGTCCAAATATTCCCCTGGGTTTGCACGGGTCAGAACTGGGGGCCGAAGTCGCCGTGGTCACGGTTGATGTGGCGGCCATGCGCAATCTGGAAATGGTGGTGGAACGCAGTCATTTACAAGTCTCCGGCTTTGCCCTGACGCCTTATGCGGCGGCCCGCGGTGCGCTGGTGAAGGACGAGCTTTCATTGGGAACCCTGTTGGTTGACATGGGCGGTGCGACGACCAGTTTCAGCCTGTTCAAGGATGGCCAATTGGCCAGTGCCGGATTGCTGCCGATTGGCGGCCATCATGTCACGCAGGACATTGCGCAGGGTCTGACAACGACCATCGCCCACGCGGAACGGCTCAAGACGATGTTTGGAACAGTCTTGCCGCATGGCCATGACGAGCGTGAAATGCTGGCGGTGCCGCTGTTGGGCGAGCGTGGCGTTGACACCATTCAAAAGGTGCCAAAACAGGTATTGACGAGCATCATTCGCCCCCGCCTGGAAGAGACGTTTGCCTTGCTGGGCCAGCAGCTTGAGGAAGAAGGCCGGTTTGCCAAAATGGCCACGCGCATTGTGCTGACGGGCGGGGCCAGCCAGATGCAGGGCGTTGCCGATCTGGCGACACAAATGCTGGGGCGGACGGTTCGCCTGGGTGCGCCATCAGCCTTGTCTGGCCTGCCGGATGCCGGCAAGGGGCCTGGTTTTTCTGTGGCCGCAGGTTTGCTGGCCTGTGCGGCAGAGCCGGACCGCACCTATGCCATGCCACAACAGGCCCGTGATGCGATAGACCGTTCCCAGCTCAGCTATGCCAGACGGGTGGGCCGTTGGCTGGTCGAAAGCCTGTAGGGATTTTGCAATCACCTTCAATTTTAAACGCATAAACGCTTAATTATCTTTGTGCAGTGACCAATCGTTAACCATTCCTTAGGCTTTGGGATCGAAAGTCACAACCAGCCCTTATCAGCACTGGATTGCGCCACATGAGCCTTAAACTTACCGTTCCCAACCTTTCTGAACTGAAGCCCCGTATCACGGTTTTCGGCGTCGGTGGCGCCGGTGGCAATGCGGTCAACAACATGATCGAAAGCCGATTGGAAGGCGTCGAATTTGTTGTGGCAAATACCGACGCACAGGCCTTGTTGCAAAATGCCGCCCAGCGCCGGGTACAGATGGGCACGGCCCTGACGCAAGGTCTGGGTGCAGGTTCCCAGCCACAAATTGGTGCAGCCGCAGCCGAAGAAGCCATGGCGGAAATTCTCGATCATCTTGCAGGCTCGCATATGGCCTTCATTACCGCTGGCATGGGCGGTGGCACGGG
>JANONM010000458.1:0-2879 GCA_031420855.1 Hyphomicrobiales bacterium | reverse complement strand
GTTGGAGAAGGGACAAAACCCAACAAGCTGTCCCTTCTCCACGCAAGTGGAGAAGGTGGATCGGGCGAAGCCCGAGACGGATGAGGTCCCTTTGGCCATATGCGATAGCCCTGCCCACAAGGGGGAGGGAAAGGGTGGGGGTCGCTCTGGCCTTCACCTATTGTTGAATTAAACTCTATTGCACCACCAAACCCCCACCCCGGCCCTCCCCACAAGGGGGAGGGAGAAGGACTGTGAATGACCACCCAATCTCAGGAACACACACTCGGTAAGTTTGCTGGCAAAAGCATTGCATGGGGCGGACTGCTTCGGCGTCCCGAAACGGGAGCCTTCATCGGGCTCCTCGCGATGTTTATTTTTTTCTCGGTGCAAGGCGGCCTTAGTTTCCTGTCAGTCGGCGCCTTCGCATCGTGGCTTAACATCGCCGCAGGTCTTGGGATTATTGCAATCCCGGTCGGCCTGCTCATGATCGCAGGCGAACTTGATATTTCAGTTGGATCCATGGTGCCAGCAGGTTCCATGACAACGGCAATCATTGCCGGACATTTTCAACAGTCCATCTGGCTGGCTGTGGCAGCGGTGTTGATACTTGGAATTGTCATTGGATTGATCAACGGTTATCTGGTTGTCCGCACTGCCGTACCATCATTCATTGTGACGCTCGGCACATTGTTTGTCGTCGCGGGCACGGTCCTTGGAATGTCAGTTATTTTGACCGGCACAACGAGCGTTGCCATCAAAGCCCCCCTGATTGCAAAAGCCATTTTTGGTGATCTGTATTTTGGCAAGCAGTTCCAGATCCTCATATTGTGGTGGCTGGCCGCGGTGACAGTTTATGTGTTTTTTGTACACTTCTCCAAATACGGGAACTGGATTTTTGCCATGGGCGGTGACAAGGAGTCGGCCCGCAATGCAGGAATTCCCACCCGTAAATTGACAATCACGCTGTTTGTGCTTTCCGCCACCAGTGCCGCCTTCGTCGGCATGTGTCACGCCATTCTTTTCAACTCGGCGCAAGTGTCTGGCGGACAGTCCTATATTTTCAACTCGATCATCGCAGTTGTTGTGGGTGGGGTGTTGCTGACAGGTGGCTTCGGCTCCGTCATCGGCATTTTCTTTGGCACCATCACTTTCGCGATTGTAACCCAAGGCATCTATTACACCGATTTTGACCGCAATTGGTCCAGCACCATCATTGGGCTTTTGTTGCTCGCTGCGGTCTTGATGAACAACACCTTCCGTAAAATGGCGCTGTCTTACGCGCCGAAAAAGAAGTGAGAGACACCATGAAACCTCCAATTCTCGCCCTCAAAAACGTCAACAAATCCTTCGGCCCCATTGAAGTGCTGAATGATATTTCATTGCAAGTGAAAGCCGGAGAAGCGTTGTGCTTGCTTGGTGACAACGGTGCCGGAAAATCCACGCTGATCAAGATTTTGTCAGGGGTTTACACGCTCACATCCGGGCAACTGGAAATGGACGGAAAGCCTCAGAGCTTCACCAACCCGCGCCAAGCCAGCGATATGGGAATTGCAACCGTGCACCAATTCGGCGGCACATTTCCGCTGATGAGCATTGGCCGCAGCTTCTTTGTCGGCGTTGAACCGACAAAGGGTTGGGGACCATTCAAAATCTATGACCGCAAAAAAGCCAACGAAGTCGCTGTCAAAGCCGTGCGCGATTTCGGCATTACCCGCATTGATGACGGTGACAGGCTGGTTGGCGGTCTTTCAGGTGGCGAACGACAGTCACTGGCCATCGCGCGTGCCGTTCACTTTGGTGCGCGGGTGCTCATTCTGGATGAACCCACCGCTGCTCTCGGCGTGAAGCAAGCGTCACACGTTTTGCGCATCGTCAATGAAGCCAAGAAGCGCGGCCTTGCCGTCATCTTTATCACGCATCAAGTCATGCACGCCATGGCGGTTGGTGACCACTTTGCGGTGCTCATTCGCGGCGCCATCGCGGCTGATTTCCGCAAAGGCGAAAAGTCGCGTGAAGAGATCACGGATCTGATGGCGGGTGGTGAAACCATGGCAGCGCTTGAAGCCGAGATCGAAGGGGCTGTTCATGGATGATCTGAAGTTCGGCTCACGCAACAAGCGCGGTGATTGGAATCCCAATACACCACTTGGACTTGCACCCTATTTGACGTGGCCACGTGATCCCCGGAAATATGTGGATTGGCTGATCGGCTATTTTTTCCCTTGGAACTTGTTGTTCATTGCTGTGGCATTGGTGCAATGGTTTTATCTCACGCCATCAATTGAAACGATGAAAACATTTGCGCCGGGCTGGATCGCATACCTGTTCGCGCGCAACGCGCTTTTGGTTCTCATCATTTACGGCGCGCTTGAACTCCGCCTTTATGTCAAACGGGCGCAGGGCAACCATTTCAAATTCAACGGCAGGTGGCCGTCCGAACAGCCCAGTGATGTGTTCATGTTCAAGAGCCAGAACCTCGACAACATCATTCGCTCATTTGCTTCAGGTGTACCCATCTGGACGGCTTATGAAGTGTTCGGGCTGTGGTGCTATGCCAATGGCTATGGACTGTGGGGGACGTTCGCAGAATATCCCATCTGGTTCATCGTGTTTGCCTTCGTCATGCCTATTTATCACGAGCTGCATTTCTACTGCGTTCATCGATTGATCCACGTGCCAGTGCTCTACAAACACATTCACTCGGTGCATCATAACTCGGTCAACCCAAGTCCATGGTCGAGCCTGTCCATGCACCCGATTGAGCATCTGCTTTATTGGTCAGATTCACTCATTCATCTCATTGTCCCATCTCACCCGTTGCTGTTCCTGTACAATTTGCAGATCACAGGAACGGGCGCTGTGGTTGGCCACATCGGCTTTGACAAAATGGAAGTGGG
>JANONM010000457.1:0-3525 GCA_031420855.1 Hyphomicrobiales bacterium | reverse complement strand
CCCTTTAAAGTAAAAAGAAAATTGTTTGCTCACTAAGGTCAAGGGGAAGGAGATACAATCTCCGCCCCCTCACACATACTTCCGCCAATCATGCTGCTCCCTGAACCCCAGCACCTCGCGGATTTTGCGGTTTGACAGTGGCCCCTCAAACTCGCCCATCTTGCGCGTCACTGGCGTCTTCGGTGCATATTTCGCCAGGAATTTCTCCGTCGGCATATCAGCGGTAATCGTGTCATTCACAGCATTGAACACTTGAAAGCCGAGACCGTCCTTCTCCACACAGAGATGCACGATTTCGCCCAAGTCACGCGCGTCGATGTAGGTCCAGGCGTTGCGCTTGCGGCTCATCGGGTCTTTGACGAAGCCGGGGAAGCGTTTGTATTCGTGCGGTTCGATGACGTTGCCGATGCGCAGTGCGTAGATATCGGCACCATAGCGGGCGGCGAAGGCTCTTGCGGTGTGTTCGTTCAATTGCTTCGACAGGCCATAGCTGTCCATCGGGTCGATGTCGTAGTCTTCTTCCAGCGGGAATTTCTTGAAATCCTTGTCACCTTCGGCAAAGCACACGCCATAGGTGGTTTCGCTGGACGCGATGATGACCTTGCGCACGCCCAGTTTCATGGCAGCTTCCAGCACATTGTAGGTGCTCATGACATTGGATTGGTAGGTGAGATTGTCAGGCCGCATCAGAATGGCCGGGATCGCCGCGAAATGCACGACAGCATCAGGCGGTGACGGCGGCTTGCCATTGTCATAGCCGCCATAACCAAAATGCGTGGTGAGGGCATTGAGCGCCTGTCCACCGTCCGTAAGATCCGTGATCAGCGTATGTACATCAGGCTGATCCAAAGGCCGCAGATCAACATTCAAAACCGAATGCCCCCGCGCCAGCAAATGCGCCACCGCATATTTCCCGGCCTTGCCGGACCCGCCTGTGAAAACGATACGTTTGGACATGATGAAGCTCCTGATGGTTGTGGAAATGGCTGCTAGGCTTGTGTCGCGGTGAAGTCCAGAGTGCCCAGCGTCCCAGTGGCGTTGTACGCTGTTGAATTCAAGTATTGATAGCGATAGCTGGTGTTAAAACTTGCTTTATTGCGCCCTTGCACCCCGACCAAATCCCGTTCTACTGTTCCCCCATGAAATCCATCATTTCCACATCAGGTACCTTGCCGCAGGACCGGAGCCATTTCTGGCACCGGACGATTGCTTCGACTTATTTTCCGCTTGATCTGGCCTTCCGTGATCCCGCCCACTTCGAGGGGACATTGTCGAACTGGAGCTTGGGTGAAGTGTCGTTGTCCAGGCTCACCTCTGACCCCTTGCGCTACACCCGGCTGCCGCACCATTTTCGCGCCGAGCGCGATGAGAATTTTCTGATCACGGTGCCGGCGCGGTCCGAGATCTTTTTCTCACAAAGTGGCAAGGATGTGCGCTGCCACCCCGGTGGGTTTATTCTGGAACGCAGCCATGAACCCTACGAGTTCAGCCATGATGAAGCGGCGGACCTCTGGGTGGTGAAGGTGACGGCGAAAGCGATGGCTGCCCGCATTCGTGCGCCTGACCGTTTTTGTTCCATGCAGTTCAATGCCACGGGTGGGGCAGGTGGTTTGTTTGCCGATATGCTCCACCTCATCCCCCAGCGCTTTGATGCCATGTCCAGCGAGGTGCGCGCCACCGTGGGCCGTCAGCTCGTCGATCTTTTCGTACTGGCGCTGAAGGATGATGAACGCACGCTGACCAGCGGAGCCTCCACCGTGCGCGAGGCGCATCTCACACGCATCGAAAGCTTTGTGCGGCGGAACATGGGCGATGCCGAACTCGACCCCGAAACCATCGCCAGGGCCAGCGGCATTTCAACGCGCTATCTGCACGAGCTGTTCCGCGATACCAACCAGACGCTGGGCAGCTGGATTCGCGAGCAGCGGCTGGAAGCAGCGCGCGAGGCTTTGACGGATCGTTCCAACAAACAGAGCCTGGCCGAGATTGCCTACCGATTTGGATTTGGCGATCAGGCACAATTCTCCCGCGCCTTCCGCAACGCTTATGCCATGGCACCGAAGGACTATCGGCAGAAAGACAAAAACCGCTGACAACTACAACCTGTTCCTCACGGCTTCCAACAGCTTGGCGCGGTCCTTCCTCGCTTTCAACGCCTGCGCCATGGTGACTGCGGTGAATTTTGTCGCCGTATGCGGTTGCAACTGACCAATCAAGTCCATATCCGCCGAGATCACCGCCCCCACCATGAAGTATCCGCCGCCAGAGACCGCATCCCGGTGCAACACGATGGGCTCGGTGCCACTTGGTATCTGGATGGAACCATAGGGGTAACAGGCGTCAACGATATTCGACGGGTCACTGCCCGCACCAAAAGGCGGCTCGCGATCCACGAACTCGATTTTGCGCCCGCCCTTGAAGCGGTAGCCAATGCGATCAGCCTCCGGCGCCACCTTCCATGTATCTTCAAGAAAATGCCGACCCGCCTCCGCTGTGATGCGGTGCCAATAGAGCCCCGGGATCATGCGCAGTTCAGCGGGCATTCCGGGTCTGCGGCGCAATTTTTCAGGTACAGTCCGACCTTCTTTTGCAGCACGCGCCTTGCCGACCTTCAACACATCGCCTTCTGCAAGCTTGCGGCCATTGAAGCCTCCGAGTGCACCCAAGGTATAGGTGGAGCGTGATCCCAAAACCACGGGAACATCAACGCCGCCGGAAATTGCGATGTAAGCCCTTGCACCCTTTTTCAGAAAGTCAAAGGACAGCACATCCCCCTCCTTCACTTTGAACGAAGTCCAGGTTTCGCGCACCACGCCATTCACTTTTGGTGGAAGCTCGGCACCGGTAACGGCAACCGTCGCCGCACCGGTGAACTGCAACTCCGGCCCCAGGAACACCGCTTCGAGAACCGCCAGGGTTTCCTTATTGCCGACCAGCATGTTGGCGCAACGCAATGCGAAACGATCCATGCCGCCAGAGATTGGAATGCCGATGTGATAATAGCCGGGCCTGCCCAAATCCTGCACCGTGGTTGAAAGTCCGGGCTTCAAGACTTTAACGGCCGCAATCCTTCCCTCAACCATTGAGAGCCCCCATCAGCTTTGCGTTATAGGCGTCCATGTCTTTCTTGAATTCATCGAGCGAGAACGTGACATCCTTCATGCGTGGCATGAACTTGCCTTTTTCCACGGCAACAACCGTTGCATCATATTCGGCGCGGTCAATGGGTTTCCATTTTACAATGTCACCGGGCTTGAACAGGCACATGAAGTCCTTCAGGTATTTGATTTTTTGGCCGGGATCATAAATCGGCATCGGCGTAATACCGAACATCTGATAGCCACCTGCTCCACGCACCGAGTAGATGCAACCGAAACAGCCACCGTGACCCACTGTCAGCTTCGGCGTATCCGTCCGTGGACGGAGGTATTTCGGCGACTGGATTTGCCGTTGCCGATCGACCATTTGATAAAGGAACGGCAATCCAGCCACAAACCCACCATGGACACAAACCAAGGTGCTCCC
>JANONM010000456.1:0-2645 GCA_031420855.1 Hyphomicrobiales bacterium | reverse complement strand
AAATTCCCCGCGCGTCCCCCACCTCCGCCGACAGCCATTAATGCTCGCGCTTTTTCCAGGCGGGTTTTTCTTTTTTCGGCGGGGCTTTGCCGGTTTTGATCATGTCGGCGAGGGCGCGTTCGTATTCGGTCTGGTTGGCTTTTACGGGCTTGGGGCTGTCTGATTTTCCCTTGTAGGGTTCGCCGCGTTTTTTGGTTTTGTCGAATCTGGGTTTGTCGAATTTGGGTTTATCAGTCGTGGCTGCAAACGGCTGGCGGTCTTCGTATCTGCCGCTTTCAGCACGCGGTTTGAATTCCGGTTTATCGCCCTTCGGCTTGAAGGCTCGCTTTTCCCGCAAGCCCCCCGGAGCCGACGATGGGCCGCTGGTCATAAGTTCAATCTTTACATCGGCTTCGTCTTCTGTCTTTGCAGATTTGATGAAGCGTTCGACGACGGCATTGCTGATCTCGACCCAGGTTTCTTTTTCGGAAATCCGGATGGCACCAATGTCAGGCTTGGTGACTTTGCCACGGCGGCAGATCATCGGCAGCAACCATTTTGGATCGGCATTGGTGGCACGACCGATATCCATTTTGAACCAGGTAAATTCACGCGGGCCTGTTTCGCGTTCAAATTTCTTAGCGGTGAATTTTGCCGTGTCGCCGGGGCCGGGATCAAACACCTCTTCGGCGGAGGGCAATCTGGCGCGGTAAAGCCTGACCAGGGCGGCGGCAATTTCTTCTGCCGACTTGCTGGCCAACACCAGTTTCGCCATGTCCATATCTTCTTCCGAACTTGGTGCCAACAGAATTGGATCTTGCATCATGCGTTGCTGGTCGAGCTTGCGGATATCATCGGCTTGGGGAACGCCACTCCAGACCGGTGCCACGCCCGCTTCATGCAGCAAACGTTCGGCCTTGCGGCGGCGCGACAGGGGAACCAGCACGACGCTTATGCCCTTTTTACCAGCCCGGCCGGTGCGGCCGCTGCGATGTTGCAGAACTTCGGCGTCATTGGGCAAATCGGCATGGATGACGAGGCCGAGATTGGGCAGATCGATGCCGCGTGCCGCCACATCGGTTGCGACACAGACCCGGGCACGGCCATCGCGGAGGGCTTGCAGCGCGTGGTTGCGTTCGCCCTGGCTAAGTTCTCCCGAAAGATTGACAGCGGCAAAGCCCCGCTCAGACAACGTGGCATGCAGATGTTTCACATGTTCGCGGGTGTTGCAGAAAACAATAGTGCTGGTGGCATCGACAAAGCGCAGCACATTGACCACGGCATGTTCGATTTCATTGGGGGCAACCCGCATGGCCCGGTATTCAATGTCGGCATGGGCGCGGGTGCTGCCAAGGGTTTCGATGCGCAGGGAATTTTTCTGATAATTCTTGGCCAGTGCCGCGATGGACTTCGGCATGGTTGCCGAGAACATCAGGGTACGGCGCTCGGCTGGTGTGGCTTCGAGAATGAATTCCAAATCCTCGCGGAAACCCAGATCGAGCATCTCGTCGGCTTCATCAAGCACCACAGCCTTGATGCCCTTGATATCCAGAACACCGCGTTCCAGATGATCGCGCAAGCGGCCCGGTGTACCAACGATGATATGGGCACCAGTTTCCAAACGCCGACGCTCGCGCTTGGGGTCCATGCCACCGACACAGGACAAGATACGGGCGTGGGTATGGGCATAAAGCCATTCCAGTTCGCGTTCCACCTGCATGGCGAGTTCGCGCGTCGGGGCCACAATCAGCGCAACGGGGCTGGCTTCATTGGGAAAGCGCAGGGTGTCACCCAGCAAGGTTTTGGCGATGGCCAAACCATAAGCTACGGTTTTGCCCGATCCGGTTTGAGCAGAGACGACGAGATCGCGTCCGTCGGCCTTGTCTTCCATGACGGCCAATTGAACGGGTGTAGGGTCTTCATATTTTCGGTCGGCAAGGGCGCGGGCAAGGGGTTCTAACGTTGCGGGAAAGGGCAAGGGTTTTTCTGCTTTTCAGGTTTGTAAAGATTAAGAGGTGCGCTTGCCACTGGACAAGTGCTGCTATCAGCGTCTTGTTCAGGTCAGCGCCTGGAATGAGCGGCACCTAGCACAGATTGCCAGAAAACCGCAAAGCTTCATTGGCAGCAGTGCCATTGTGGTTGTTGACGTTGCGGCGGTGTACTTCCACATTGCCCAATGATTACTGCGGTGATCCCACCCTTCATCGAACCATCCGGTAATGCCATGATTCAGACGCTGGTATTGGGCGGAAGTTTTATGGTGATTGGTTTTTGCGTCGACAGTTTTTACGCCTTCACTGCAGGCAAGGCAGGGGCCAAACTATCCCGTTCCCGCATTCGGGGTCTCGAAATCTTCAGCGGGCTTTGCCTGATTGGCGGCGGGCTGTGGATGGTTTTGCGGGGGCGGTAAATCTTGTTCACAATGCAAATCAGTCAAATCGGGGAGGACTGCCAGTTCCACAAAACCTGTCACACCGGTCAGCGCATTGAGCGTATTCAAATTCCGGAGGCACACAGACAGGCGCGTCAGCAGACACTGGGCTGTCAGTTTGGCGGCTCAGAAGAATCACTGCACCGCCGACAAGTGGAATTGCGACGAACGGTACAACTGCCGCAGGAGTCAATCCAGCCGCCGTAGATGGCGTTGCACCTGATCCCGCATCGGC
>JANONM010000455.1:0-3863 GCA_031420855.1 Hyphomicrobiales bacterium | reverse complement strand
GTGCGGAAGTCTTTGCGTAATTCGCACCAGGCAATGATCAGGCGTTGTGCATCAAAATAGGAAATCGCAATCGGCCAGATGATCCGCTGTGTCGGCAACCCCGCTTCATCGGCATAGTCTATCGCCACTTTGCGCTGCTCGCGGATGGCGCGGCGAAAATTTGCAACATCAATGGTGTCAACTTGCGCCCGCCACGAGGGCGGAACCAGCAATCCTGCATCAAACAAAACCGGCCTGAGATCGCGTGGAAGCACCGCACCCACTTTGGCCACGGCATCCTGGGCCGCCCTGCCCAAGGCCTTGTCGCCGCGGCGCATGACCCAGCGCAGTCCCAGCATGACGGCTTCCAATTCATCGGTATTGAACATCAGGGGTGGAAGATCATAACCTTCGCCCAAAACATAGCCAACGCCAGCTTCACCCCTTATGGGCACACCATCGGTGATAAGGTCGGCAATGTCACGATACAGGGTGCGCAGGGAAATTTCGAGTTCCTCGGCCACAGACTGGCCTTTGACTGGTCGCCTGTATCGGCGGAGAATCTGGATAATGCGAAGCAGTCGGTCGGCGCGTCTCATGGAATTCCTCTACTGACATCCTGCTGACACCATGTTGTCAGCAGTGTGGCAGTAGAGCACAAATATCAGCAAATGGAGACAATCATGCTAAAACTATTCATCTTTGGTCCGTATTTCGGTTTGCCAGACGCAAGTCCATTTTGCCTCAAGGCCATGACGCTGCTTAAAATGTCGGGCTTGCCATTTGAAACTGAAAAAATGAATTTCAAAAAAGCGCCGAAGGGCAAGGCCCCCTATCTGACCGATGGTTCAAAGCAGATTGCCGATTCGCACTTTATCATGCGTCATCTCGAAACTGCCCATGGTATTGATTTTTCTGGAGGTTACGATTCTGCGACGCTTGCCGGAGGCTGGGCAGTCGCGCGCATGTTGGAGGAACACTTTTACTTTCTCTCCATGCATTACCGTTGGCTGCATGATGGCAATTTCAACAAGGGCCCCTATCAGTTTTTTGCCGATGCCCCTGCCTTGATCCGCCCTCTCATTGCAAAAATAGTTCGCGGCAAGGTTCGAAAGACCCAGAACCTGCAAGGCTTGGGACGACATTCTGACGCAGAACGATTGAGTCTCGCCAAAGGCGATCTTGACGCCATTGAAGCGATGCTGGGCAGCAATCCATACCTGCTCGGTCAAAACATCAGCGCTGCCGACGCGTCAATGTTTGGCTTCATGTGGTCCACCAGCATCGCCTATTTTAACAGTCCGGTTGGCGACTACATTCGCTCAAGGCCCGTGTTGATCGCCTATCTGATGCGCATGCGAGACAGGTTTTTTCCGGGGTTTGATGTATGAAAATGTTGCAAAATCTACCGAACCAATTTCGTGAGGCAATCTCACCTTATGGACCGCAAGTTCAACAGCGGCTTATTGAAATCCGACAACTTGTATTTGATACGGCTGCCAGTCACCCTGGCGTGGGCCAGATCGAGGAAACACTGAAATGGAACCAACCAAGCTTTCTCACAACGGAAACGGGCAGCGGATCGACAATCCGCATCGATGGCCTGCGCAATGATCCAACCCGTGTCGGAGTTTTCTTTCACTGCCAGAGTGGCCTTGTGGCGCAATTCCGCGAGCTTTACCGAGACGGTTTAAGTTTCGAGAAAGAGCGGGCAATATTGTTGGCTGTCAACTTGCCATTGCCGAAAACTGAACTGGCGCATTGCATTTCACTTGCCTTGACCCATCATTTGCGCAAAAAAACCCATCTTGAAAATGGAAACTAAAATGAGCGTAAAACACCCGATCATCATCGACACAGACCCCGGGCAGGATGATGCGGTTGCCATCCTGCTGGCACTGGCATCGCCTGAACTCGAAATCCTGGGCATTACAGCCGTCGCTGGCAATGTGCCCCTGGCACTGATAGAGGTGAATGCGCGCAAGATTTGTGAGTTGGCGGGGCGGCCTGACATCAAGGTTTATGCCGGTGCCATCCGGCCCATGCTGCGCAATCTCGTGACAGCAGAGCATGTGCATGGTCGAACCGGTTTGGATGGGCCTGATTTGCCCGAACCTTCCATGCCCTTGCAAAAACAACATGGGGTCGACTTCATCGTCGAGACGTTGATGGAGCGACCTTCAGGAAGTGTGACCTTGTGTACGTTGGGACCTCTGACCAACATTGCCCTTGCCTTGGTCCGCGAGCCCCGCATTGCACCACGCATCAAGCAAATTGTTGCCATGGGCGGTGGTTTTTTTGAAGGCGGCAATGTGACACCTGCTGCGGAGTTCAATATCTATGTCGATCCCCAAGCGGCCCGTGTGGTTCTGGAGGCTGGTATACCGTTCACGCTCATACCTTTGGATTGCACCCATCAGGCCTTGACGACAAAGGCGCGGGTTGAAAAATTCCGCGCGATGAAAAACCGGACTGGCCCTGCCACAGCGCAATTGCTGGATTTTTTCGAACGCTTCGATGAACAGAAGTATGGCACTGATGGCGGACCGCTACACGATCCTTGCGTGATTGCCTGGCTATTGCAGCCCGAACTGTTTTCATCGCGCCATGTCAATGTTTCAGTTGAATGTGAAAGCGAATTGACCATGGGGATGACGGTGATCGACTGGTGGAGAGTGACGGACCGCAAAGCCAACGCCACAGTTTGTCGTGGCATCAATGCGGACGGATTTTTTGCGTTGCTAAATGAAAGACTGGCCCGACTGGCTTAAGCTTAACCTGCTAGGACAACCACTGGCGCAAGTATTGCCAGTGCCAAGGCGGCAGCCATCACAGTCAAAACGATGCGGGCAGATTTGGTTCGAACAGGTTCCATGGCAACGACAGTGGACTGATTCCACCGACCATGAAAATGATTCTTTTCAGATACTTGTGCGCCGTCTGGCATGTTAATTATCCGTTAAAGCCTGGGCACTTTCCCATTGCTCCTATTCTGCCGTATACGGAGCATATCTGGCAGGCGAATGGCGGGATTGTGCCTAAATCATGTACTTGGCGGATATTTATCAGGGTACGGATGAGCTTCTGCTGAACCCGGCGTTCATATTCGATTCAGTTTTGGGTCCGCCTGAGCCACACGGCACTGTCGTGAAAGGTGCCGCCGCCTGCTGGTGCTGGTTGATCTGCACCCGTGAGGGAATTGATACCGCAGCCATCGGCATAGGCTGTATTGGGCCAAATACCTTCGGCTACCAGAACGCCCCGTTGTTGGCCTGCATGGGACTTGGCAAAGACATGCACCTGCCCTCGTGCATTGCCGAGCACCACTGCATCGCCGTCGACGATTTGAAGCACTGCCATGTCTTCTGGATGAACCATGACGGATGGTCGACCCTCGCGCTTGATCGATCCCGGCGTTTCATTGAATGAAGAATTGAGAAAGGCGCGGGCGGGTGATGTGGTCAAGCGAAACGGGGTTTCATCTGTTGGTTTTTCGGTGACTTCCCAATGATCGGGCCATTCCGGCATGTCTGACCAGGGCCCCAGTGCGCCCATGGTAGAGACGACACCCGCCGCCATTTTCCAGTTTGGCTTGAAATGGAATTTTCCGTCAGCATGGCCAAAGCCGTTGATGAAGTGTGCGGTGTTGAAATCCGGTTGCACATCAAACCAATTCTCCGCGTCCAAATCTTCCAGCCCACGACGGCCTGAGGCTTGCAGCGTTTCGTCAATAATGCCGCGCGGGCTCATCCGAAAGCCGCGATGTTCGGCACTTAGCCGCCCCGCCAGATCGCAGAGGACTTCATGGTTGGAGCGGCATTCGCCGGGTGCCTCGACCAATTTGCGACCGAACATGATGTGTTGGTGCCCGCCGCCTTGATAGA
>JANONM010000454.1:0-6851 GCA_031420855.1 Hyphomicrobiales bacterium | reverse complement strand
TGCCAGAAGGCCAACAGGCTTCGGCAATTTCGAAGGCTGCGCAACAACAAACCCACCCAGTCGGGCAATGACGATGGCCTGCGTGTTGTCGATGTCATCGTGAAGCACACCATGACGATCAGAATTTACGATGTGCAATTGCTTGTCCGGCGATCCGATCCGATCATGAATAATCCTTGCGCTCTCTGAATTGACAATAGGATCATTTGAGCCATGAATAATTGTGACGGGGCAGGTGATGTCGGGCAACTTCTGATGCAGCATTTCCGCAATTTTGCCAAGTTCGACAAGTCCGCGCACCGGCATGTTGCAATATTCAAACTCCGGGTGCTCCGGTTCGCCCAATTGAAATGGCATGATGCCATCCTGCACGTAGGCCCATTCTCCCAGTTTGTTGAGGTGATTGAGCAATGGGGCAAACCGCAAGTTGCGCAAGCGAAACTTGATTGGGGCTGAGACAGCAACAACAGCGGCGAGGCCGCGAGGTTTCTCGGCCGCCAGAAGCAGCGCCAGCGAGGCGCCGGTAGCAAAGCCAACAACCAGAACTTCACTGGTGATAAGCGACATGATCTCAAAACCGCGGTGCACCGACGCCTGCCATTCGAGCCAGGAGCGTTCGCGCAAATCCCCAGGTGTGGTTCCATGGCCTTTGAGGCGAACACACAGCACGGGGTGGCCAAGATCGGCGAGCTTGCGCCCAAAGCCCTTGAGTTCTGCTGGTGATGACAGGAAGCCATGCACCAGAACCACGCCGGCCTTGGTTACATCCTGAGGCATGACCAGCGAAGCGTTGCCGTATTTCTTTTCAGTTTCCTTGGGAGCAGACGCTGACTTTCTGACATGTGCAGAGGATTTCTTGTCCTTCTCATAGCTGCGCAACTGATCATCATGAAGTTGTTGGGCAAGTGCCATGCCCGCCAATGGAACGGCTTCCCTGATGATGCGTCCGACATTCGTCAGTGAGGCGATTTCATTGGCATATACCCGGATTATGTTGACCAAACGCGGATCGCGACTATTATTTTCTGAGCGCAACGCAGGCAGCAAGGTATAACTGCTTTCACCAACAGACATCAGACCTGAATCAGACGCATTTTTGAACAAGTCGTCCAAGATGCTGGATTGACCTGAGTGCAGGCCGTCATAAGCGTCCGGATCATGCAACGACCGGTGTAGATGAAGGCCAGCTTCGCGCTGGACACGCTTGATGATTGCATAAAGCGAGGCGTGGAAATCCAGTTTTGAAATTTCAGTTTCGGTGGCCCCGGCATGCCGCATGATCAGGGATGATGCGAGATGACTGATATTCAAAGTGACATTGGCATACATCTCGACCATGCACAGGTCGCGCAATTTTCGCGTCGTGCGTTGCATCGTCATCGCCACCAAACGGTCAGTCCAGTCGCTGGCCTTGTCCCTGAGACCGAACAACTCGTCCAGGCTGTCGATTTGTTCAAATGTCCGTGCCATCATCAGGCGGTTTGCCATTGTCCAGGCAATGTCCGGGTGAATCGCCTTGCCAAACCTGATATCCATGTCAGTGTTGCGCAACAAAAGATTGCCTTCGACCTTCAATTCTTCCCGACTGCGCTGGCCAAGCTTGAGTTTGAACAGGTCCGCCGCTTTCAACAAGGCATTGTCACCCGTATGCAGGGGATGAAACGTAATGTTCGATGGCACAATCAATGTCGGCTTCGATGCCGCTGCCAGGAGTGTATCCTGATCTTTCAAGCCGAGGGCAGCAACCCAGCGGTCCAACCTTGCTGTGTCGCCTGCCTCATGAACCAGAAGAATGCGTTTTTTGAAGACTTCGAGAACGACGGCCAGCGCGGAAGCACCCATACGATGACCGCTGGATGTATTTGAGGACGGCAGGAAACCAGTTTTCGATGGTGCCGAAATGCTCCGGTCCTTCATCATCGAGCCTTCCGGAAAAATGACGACCTTTTGGCCACGCAGAATTTCGGCTGCCAGAAAAGCCAGAAGGCCAGGATGGTTGGATGGCACTGCTCCCACGCCCCAGAGCACCTTGGCAAAACGCTCGCTATTTTCAAACAACTCATGTGTTGCCACACAACGGCAATAGGCACCAGTCGCCTGATAAATGAAATATTGGGGTATGATGGTTTCAAATCGAGCGAAGTGATTAAACAGAAAAATTTGCCCGGTTTCAATCACACCCGGTTTCACGTGAGGCTCGATCTTCATGCCGACGCGTTTCCGCAACAGGCTAAACGCGCGCACACTCCACTGATAGAACGATTCGTTGATTGCGAATTGGTCTTTCGCTGTCATTACTTCTACCTTCCACCTTCCACCGCTTGGCGAACGGCTCCAAAACTCCCCTGTCAGTCAAACACTATAGCACGAATGCTAAGGCTTTGTTGCCAGATCAAAACGCCTCCTGGCGAAGGCCCATGACGGGTGCCGACCCGGCCATGATGCTGGACATCAGGCTGCCAGTTTCCGGCAAAATTTTGGCCATGTAAAAATGCGCCGTGGCGATTTTGGCGGCGTAGAATTCATCGGGTGCGGCCATGTTGAGTTTGAAGGACTTCTCGGCCATGCGCGACCACATGAAACCAATGGCGACGAGGCCAAACATGCGGAGATACTCTGTCGCTGCGGCACCGGCCTCATCAGGGTTTGCCGTTCCAGCCCTGCCCAACCAAAGTGTTGTTTGTTGCAAACGTCCGTAGGCTTTTGCCAGTGGGGCAATGTGGGGTGCGGTAAAGGGATTGACCGCGCGCTTTTCAATGTATTCGCCGACCGGATGGAAAAACCGCCGCGCCATGCGGCCCATGCCTGTCGGCATTTTGCGGCCGACCAGATCTAGCGCCTGGATGCCATTGGTGCCCTCATAAATCTGTGTGATCCGCGCATCCCGCGCCAGCTGTTCCATGCCCCACTCACGAATATAGCCGTGGCCGCCGTGAATCTGCATGGCGTCATTGGCCGCCGCAGAGCCGTGATCCGTCAGCATGGCTTTCACGATGGGTGTCATCAGGGCAACAAGGTCTTCTGCCACTTGTCGCCGTTCGGCATCCGGATGATGAAAGGAAATATCAAGTTCGTGGCCGATCCACATGGCGAGTGCCCGGCAGCCTTCCGTCATGGCGCGTGTGCGCATCAACATGCGGCGGATATCGGGGTGGACGATAATGGGATCGGCTGGTTTGTCCGGATATTTGGCACCTGTCGGAGCACGCATCTGCAAGCGGGTCTTCGAATAGTCAACCGCTCCTTGATAGGCAGCCTCAGCCACGCCCAAGCCTTGAATGCCAACAGCCAGCCGCGCCGCGTTCATCATGGTGAACATGGCGGGCAAGCCTTTGTGGGGTTTGCCGACCAGCCAAGCTGTTGCGCCGTCATAATTCATGACGCAGGTTGGCGATGCCTTGATGCCCATTTTTTTCTCAAGTGAGCCACAGGTCACGGCATTTCTTGTCCCCGGTGAACCGTCAGATTTTGGCAGGAATTTGGGGCAGACAAACAGCGAAATGCCGCGCACACCCGCTGGCGCGTTGGGCAATTTTGCCAACACAAGATGAACAATGTTTTCTGTGAGGTCATGCTCGCCAGCCGAAATGAAAATCTTGGTGCCATGGATTTTGTAGGTGCCATCGGCCTGCGGTTCGGCGCGGGTTTTGATCAGGCCAAGATCAGTGCCGCATTGCGGCTCGGTCAGGTTCATGGTGCCGGTCCAGGTTCCAGACACCAGTTTTGGCAAGTAAATGTTCTTCAGCTCTTCAGTGCCATGGGCTTTCAAGGCATAATAAACGCCTTGGGTCAAAAGCGGGAACAGGCCAAACGACATGTTGGCCGAGGAAATCATCTCATCGAATGCGAAGTTGACCGGTGTGATCAATCCCTGTCCACCATAGGCCGGGTCAGCTGCCAAACCTGGCCAGCCACCTTCAACAAATCTGTCGTAGGCTGCCTTGAAGCCGGGTGCCGTGGTCACAACGCCTTTGTCAAATGTGCAGCCCGCTTCATCGCCACTGCGGTTGATGGGTTGCAAGACATTCGAACAAAGCTTTCCCGCTTCTTCCAGAATCGCCGAAACGACATCTTGTGTTGCCTCTGCGTAGGCTGGAATAGCGTTGGCGGTTTCATGAATTTTCAAAATATCGAACAAGAGGAACTTCATGTCGCGCATTGGGGCTGTGTAAGTGTACATGGGCGACCTCAATTCCTCAGGGGCTTGCCAGTCGCAAGCATCACTTCCATCCGCAACAATGTAGGCTCGGTTTTCACCAGTTTCATGAAAGCGCCCCGTTCAAGTTCCATCACCCGGTCTTCACTGACGGTACAGGTAATGTCGGTTGCGCCTCCGCTGAGGACTTCTGCAAGTTGACTTGAAACCGTCACGTCATGCGGAAGAGCAAGGCCCTGCTGTGCGTAAGACTGTATCGCCATGCTCAACGCGGCCTTGCCGGTTGGACCCGGCAAGCGCAGTTCGACGGGTTGCGGCGGCTTGTAATTTTCCGAGAGTTTGAGTGCCAGGGCTTTGGCATCAGGCAAAAGCCGCTCACGGTTCATGCTGATGCCATCGGTCTTGCGAAGATAACTCAGCTCTTTGGCATTGGCGGCGGATTTCGAAACCTTGGCGAGCGATATCTGCTCAAACGCGGCCATGACGCCGGGCATGGGGCCTTTGGGAACGCCCACCCCGTTGCTTTGGCGAATCAGCATTTCCTTGCAGCCACCCCAGCCGGGAACGATGCCGACACCCACTTCAACCAGTCCCATGTAAGTTTCGGCATGGGCTTGCACGCCTGCACAATGCAGAACGACTTCGCAGCCGCCGCCAAGCGCCATGCCGCCCGGTGCGGCAACGACGGGGAATGGTGCAAACTTCAGCGCTTTCATGACGATTTGGCCTTGCGCCACAAGTTCCTCAAGTACGGGCCAAACGCCGATGTTTGCCGCAAACAACGCCAATCCGATATTGGCACCCACGGAAAAGTTTTCACTGTCATTGTAGATGACCAGCGCCTTCATGCCTTTCGCCACAATATCGATTGCCTGGGTTGCGATTTGCAGCGTGTCGGGATCAATGCTGTTCATCTTGCTGTGAAATTCAAGGCAGGCCACGCCATCGCCCAGGTCCCACAGACTGGCCGAAGCGTTCTTGGCGAGTGGTTTGCCTTGCAGCTTGATATCGGCGAGCATGAGTGATCCCGCAGGTCGCGGAATGGCGATATAGGTACCATCCCCGCTCAATTGCATGCGGCCACCGGTTCCGGTTTTGTAAAAGCCGCCTTGTTTGACGGCAATCGCCAACAACGCTGGCACCGGAATTTTTTCTGCTTGCAGTTTGTCGGCAAACCATTGGGCACCAAGCTGGTCGATCATCTCGAAGGGCCCGCGTTTCCAGTTGAAGCCTGTCCGCATCGCAAGATCGACATCCGCAACTGACTCGGCAATTTCTGGCACAAGCCCCGCCGCATAGCAAAGCATCTTGCTGAGCACCGCCCAGGCGAATGTGCCGCCACGATCCGCGTGCGACACCAGTGCGCGAAGACCACCCTTCGCAGCCTCCACGCTTTCCAAAGTCACTTTGGAAACTGCACGATAGGCCCCCGTCTTCAAATCAACGGCTTCCTTTGTCTTGCCGCCAGCCGATCGGTTGAGGCGGTAAAATCCTGCACCACCTTTACGGCCCGTGCGTCCCTCGGCAATCATGGCTGCCAACAGCGGAAAATCAGCGGGCAGCCCATGATAGGCATCGGACTTCGGCAGGGCATGACGCATTGATGCATCAACATGCGGCATCAAATCGAGCCCGACAATATCCATGAGATCAAACACGCCGGATTTTGGCGCACCCATGGGTTTGCCCATCACGGCGTCGGCTTCTTCCACCGTCAATCCAAGTTCACGTGCGGCGTTAACAGCGCATTGCATCCAGTAAACCCCAATCCTGTTGGCAATAAAGCCTGGCGAGTCCTTGGCTTTGACAACCGCCTTGCCAAGTTTTTCATCGGCGAACGCGGTGACGGCACTGAGTACGTCAGACCGCGTCTCCGGACCGGCGACCACTTCCAACAGACGCATGTAGCGCGGTGGATTGAAGAAATGCGTGATGCAGAAATCCTGCTTCACGGACGCTGGCATTCCATCCATCAGCACCTTCAAAGGCAACGTCGAAGTGTTCGACGACAGGATCGAACCGGGCTTTCGTGCGCTGTCGATTTTTTTGTAGAGGGCTTGTTTCAGTTCAGGCTTTTCGATGATGGCCTCGATAATCCAATCGCATTCAGCAAGGCGTTTGAGATCGTCTTCAATATTGCCAACTTCAATCAGTTTCGCGGCAGACTTTGACATCAGCGGCGCTGGTTCAGCTTTCAGCAATTTTTCTACAGCGGTCTTCGCCAACACACTTCGATCCGTGGCGTTTGGCGGCACGATATCGAGCAGCAGTGCCGGATATCCGGCATTGGCCACTTGTGCCGCAATGCCGCTGCCCATCACGCCTGAGCCGATGACGCAGACTTTTGCAATCATCACGATACGGCCTCAAGAATGGTTGCGATGCCCTGCCCGCCGCCGATGCATTGGGTGGCCAGTGCATAACGCTTGCCTTCGCGTTTCAACAATGCCGCAGCTTTGCCGGTAATGCGTGCACCCGTGGCTCCAAGTGGGTGGCCGAGTGCCAAGGCACCACCGTCGATGTTGACTTTCGATGCATCGATATTGAGGTCGCGCAGGCAGGCAATGGCTTGGGCCGCGAAAGCTTCGTTGAGTTCGATAATGTCGATATCGCTGATGGAGAGATTGGCGCGTTCGAGTGCCTTGCGGGTCGCCACAACGGGCCCAATGCCCATCAGCTCCGGACTGCATCCGGC
>JANONM010000453.1:0-2263 GCA_031420855.1 Hyphomicrobiales bacterium | reverse complement strand
TGGTTTTGGTTCTCTGTTGATGCAAGGCATTCGCAGTCAGTCGATTTTCATTTTTTTTAACCTTGCATATTTGTTTGCGCTTGTTCTGGTGGAAAAATCCTACCCCGCCATGAGCCAGCATTCAGACTTGGAACTTGTGATTGGTATTGTGACTTGTTCCATTCCCATCATGTTGTTCGCACTCATTCTCTATACATTCGGTCACATGGCGTTGACAGACAAGCCAGACAAACCGCTCAAGGTCTTGTACCGGCGGGTGAAGGCCGTGTTGTGCAACCCCTATCAGATGGCAGCAGGCCTGCCGATTTTCGCAAGTCTTGTCCTGTTCATGTATTCGTTTACGGTTTTCAAAGGCAATATTTCAGTCATTCAGCCCTTTGCCTGGGATCAGACTTTGGACCAATGGGACGTGGCGTTGCACTTTGGCTATCGGCCCTGGGAATTGCTGCAACCAGTCCTCGGCAATCTGCCCGCCACGTTCCTGCTGAACTTCAATTATAACCTGTGGTTCTTCATCATGAACTTTTTCTGGATCCACTATGCTTTCATCGCCAAGCCTGGTGCAGAGCGCAGCCGATTTTATCTTACGTTTTTCATGACCTGGGTTATTGTTGGCAGTCTTGCCGCCATTGTGTTCTCGTCGGTTGGCCCCTGCTACTTCGACAAGCTTGGATTGCCCGTCAATCCCTATGAACCGCTGATGGCCTATCTGAACGGCGTCAATAGTATCGTTCCCATCTGGGCCGTCGACACCCAAAAATTCCTGTGGGAAGAATATGCGTCAGGGTCACTCTATGGCGGCGTTTCTGCCATGCCTAGCGTGCACAATGCCACCGCCTTGCTGTTTGTTTTGACCACCTGGAACAAGGGTGGCTGGTTGCGCTGGTTGATGGTGGCCCATTGCGCATTGATTTTCCTGGGGTCTATTCATTTGGGGTGGCACTATGCCGTTGACGCCTATGCGGCCTGGGCCCTGGTAGTTGGTTTATGGGTGATTGCTGGTGCCGTGGTGAGGTGGTGGGAATCGAAAAATTTTGTGCGTGACTTCAATGCTGTTCATGCAACAGAGGCTGGTCGATGACCCACACAGTTATTATTGAAACGCCACAACTTGAGCGCAAGCTGCAAAACATTTTGCAGCTCTTCGCCCTCAGCTTTCGCGTGCAGTGGCCGTTCTATGTGCTGGCTGCGGCCTATGCCCTGACAACCTATTTCCTGTTGATGGATGTGCCGACCTACAAACAAGCGCCCGTCAAAGGGTTGGTGATGGGGATCATCACGTTCACTTTGCCGGCTGGTCTTGTCGCGGTGTTTCTTTTCAGGCTGTTGCAATATGTTTTGGTGATCAAGCCAGACAGTCCGGTCAAACAAATGGGACGCGACATTGCGTCGTTGTTTACCAAACCTGCGGCACTGATCACCGGTCTGCCATTGCTGGCGGCCATGGTGGTGTTCAACAAGGGCATGCTTGAGTTGAAACCGATGATACCCTTGGTGAAGCCATTCAGCTTTGACGAAGCCTTCATGCAGCTGGACCGCAGCTTGCATTTTGGTGTTGACCCATGGGTTTGGCTGCAACCGGTGCTGGGCCATGATCTCGTGACCTTCGCCATCAGCATTGCCTATAACTTCTGGTTCCTCGCGTTGTTTGGCACATTCATGTGGTTTGGTTTTGCCAGGCAGGCATCGGCACTGCGTTCGCAATTTTTCATTTCATATATGCTGTGCTGGTGGATTGGTGGCGGATTGCTGGCCGTGTATTTTTCATCGGCAGGGCCGGTTTATTACTCCAATATCGGTTTGTCGCCCGATCCTTTCGTGCCACTGATGGATTACCTGCGCGATGTTGATACGCGCTGGCCCATTTGGTCGCTGTTCACGCAACAAGCGTTGTGGGACGGCTACACTGGCAAAGGTCCGGCGATTGGCATCGCGGCATTTCCCTCCATGCACAATGCCTCAGCGGTGCTGTTTGCACTGGCGGCGTGTCGATTGTCGAAATTGGCGGGATGGATATTCAGCATCTATGCTGCGATTATTCTGGTGGGTTCGGTTCATTTGGGCTGGCATTATGCGGTGGATGGCTATGGCGCAATTGTGCTGGCGCTGGTTTGCTGGTGGATTGCCGGGCGGATTGCGCGGTGGCACGATCAGCGGGCCTCAACACGGCGATTGAATGAAGGACTTGCTGCTCTTTAAGGACTTCGACTAACCTCTGGTGAAAAACCTGGAGGGAAGTCGATGGCTGGCCAAAAATCCGCAT
>JANONM010000452.1:0-2978 GCA_031420855.1 Hyphomicrobiales bacterium | reverse complement strand
GATTGATCCGTTTGATATTTGAGACGCTCTTTGGCGCACCATAAAAAAGGGCCACCCCTCGGGATGGCCCTTCTGAATTTTTAAACAGCTGTCGATTACGACTTGTTCATCTGGTTCTTGATCAGGCCTGCAACGATTTGCAGGATGATGCCGCCGATGCCTGAGGCGGCGAGGTTGCCGATGCTGAAGCCGCCGCCTGCTGCGGTGGCCAATGCGGGGATCAACGCACCCAGAATATTGCCGCCCGCAAGTCCGCCGACAGCGCCTGCGATGGTGTTACCCACGGTGCCAAGGCTCGAATCCTTCATGACTGCGCCGCCGACGTTGCCGCCTACCGCGCCACCAACGGCCTGGATGATGAGGGGTAAAAGTGATTCCATAAATATGTGCTCCCATTGTGTTTTTATAAACCTGCCCCCCGGGCAAGCCACGGGCAAGTTAACACATGTTGGGCTGCTGCCCATAGTAGCAATTGCGCTGATCAAATTCAGATCAGATGACCGCTCCTTCAGTAGGCGTTTTGGCTTTTCATCAGGGCAAGCGGCGTCTTCGCCAGAATATAAAGATCAAAACCCAGTGACCAGCTGTCGATGTATTCGAGATCATGTTTGACGCGCTGTTCAATTTTTTCGCGGGTATCGGTTTCGCCGCGCCAGCCATTGATCTGGGCCCAGCCGGTGATGCCGGGTTTCACCTTGTGACGGGCGAAATAACCATCGACAACTTCATCGTAAAGCGAGCCTGCGGCTTTGGCTTGCGTCGCATGGGGGCGCGGGCCGACGAGCGATAGTGTGCCAAGTAACACATTGAAAAGCTGCGGTAATTCGTCCAGTGATGTTTTGCGGATGAAGCGGCCCACACGGGTGACGCGGGGATCATCCCTGGTCACCAGTCGGCTGGCGGCGGCATCCGACATGTCGGTGTACATGGAGCGGAATTTGAAGACTTCCACCAGTTCATTGTTGAAGCCAAAACGCTTCTGCTTGAAGATGACCGGGCCTTTGCTTTCATAGCGCACGACACAGGCAACGGCAGCCATGACGGGTGACAGGCCGATGATGGCCAGTGTGGCGATGGTGCGATCCATGATGTCCTTGAAAATCACATCCCAGCCACTCAAGGGGCGTTCGAAGACACTGAGCAAGGGAAGCGCGCCAAGGTAACTATAGGCCCCGCGCGCCAGTTTGAGCTTGCCGGCGGCACCACTGATTCGGATATCAACGGGCAATTCCCACAGACGTTTAAGAATTTGCAGAAGGCGGGTTTCAGCCGAAAGCGGAATGGCGACAATGATCAAGTCCACGGCATTGTTACGGGCGAAATCCGAGAGTTCGGCAATGCTGCCGAGTTTGCGGTGTTTGCGAATGGAGTCCGGACTGCGGTTGTCAAAACGGTCATCGAACAGGCCGACGATTTCAACGTCGATGTCGGGTGATTGTTCGAGCAGTTTCAGGGCGTCTTCAGCGGGTTGTCCGCCACCGACAATGGCAACGCGCCTGGTGAGTTGGCCGTGCTTGCGGGCTGGAGCTGACCAAAGCTGGCCAATCAGGCGTGTGATGGCAAAATGAGTGCCCACTGCCACAAACCAGAACCACATCCACTCCTTCGCAATTTCAATGCCGATGAGTTTTGCCAGATAGTAGATTGATCCGCCGGTGACGGCTGCCGCGACGAGTGATTTCGACGCGACAATAAATCCCTTGTCCCACTGGCTGATCTGGTAGAGGCCCAAGCCCCGGATGACAAACAGGCTGGCGAAGGCCACCAGCAAGGCAAAGAAGCCCGCAGCTTGCAGGTTCTGGCCTTTTGCAAAAATGGTGGTGATAACCAGGCCCGCACTTGCCAGAACCACAAGATCAACGCCTTTGGCCAGACGTTGCAATACTTCCAGATCAATCGAACGCGTTGCCATCCCTGCAACTCCCCTAGCTTATGTCCCACGACATTTGAGGGCAGTGTCAACCACGGAACTTAGGAAACGCTGAAATTGCAAGGTGTGATGGCGGGATTTTGTGTGCCGTGCTTAAGCTTGGCTTGAGCCAGATGGTAAAATCTGAATGAAAATGGTTGGCTTGCAGAAATGAAGACGAAAACGGCCCAAGGGACCTCATCCGCCCCGTTGGGGCACCTTCTCCAACTTCGTTGGAGAAGGGACAATTTTTAGAGACCTGTCCCTTCTCCACGTCTTCGTGGAGAAGGTGTCTGAATTCACAAACGAAGTGCAACATCTGCTAAAGAAGGTGTTGCAATGGGACAAAAATACAAACAGCTCTCTCTGGAGGAGCGGTGTGAGATTGCCTGCAGGCATGCCTGCGGGCAATCTCACACCAAAATCGCGGCAGCTTTGGATCGCTCGCCATCGACAATCTCTCGCGAGCTAAAGCGTCACATCGGCGTCAAGGTCGGATACAAGCCGGGCTACGCCCACGAACAGGCCAAGGCCAAACGTTGGCGCGGGTCACGTTTGGCGCGCCAGCCGGACCTGCAAAAATACGTGCTCGACCGCCTTGCAATGGGATGGTCTCCTGCGCAAATCTCAGGCCGACTGACGCTGGACAAGGATAGCAGATCAATCAGCCACGAGTCGATCTATCGCTTTGTCTATGCCGAGAAGAAACGCAGTGATGATTGCGCCTGGCGGCACTATCTGCCTTGCGCAAAAGCCAGACGGGGCCATCGGACAAAACGCAGCAGCAGTCCTGTCCATACCATTCAAAACCGTGTTTCCATTGATAAACGGCCACTTTACATCGCAAAACGCAAGCAACCCGGCCATTGGGAGGCTGATCTCATGTTGTTCAAAACCTGCAGCCAGAACGTCCTCGTCATTCACGAGCGCACATCCCGCTTCACCATCTTCCTCAAGCAGCCCAACAAAACTGCTGCAACCTCTCTTGCTTCCCTCAAGGCCTTCTTTGCAAATCTGCCACCACAGCTTCGCAGAACCATCACCTTCGACAATGGAAACGAGTTTGCCC
>JANONM010000451.1:0-1743 GCA_031420855.1 Hyphomicrobiales bacterium | reverse complement strand
TTTACAATCCCTTCCCATGGCCTGATCTGGATGCGGCCAAAAAAGAAAAACTGAACAAGTTGGGACAGGCCATTCTGGATGCGCGTTTGCAGCATCCCCAATCCACGTTGGCGGATCTTTATGACCCGCTGACCATGCCGCCAAATTTGCGAAAAGCCCATGAAGCCAACGACAAGGCGGTGGACCAGCTTTACCGCCGGGAAGCCTTCGCCTCCGACCGCGCCCGGGTGGAATTTTTGTTGGCGCGCTACGAACAAATCACCGCACCAGCGCTGGCATTGGCGGCGCAGAAGCCGAAGGTGAAGCGCGGTAAAAATGATGGTGATTGAGAGGGGAGCTTGAGATTGCCGCCCCACCCCTGCCCCTCCCCGCAAGAGCGGGTTGGGGTGAGTCGAAGGGGATGCCCCACCCCAAAGATTCAGGGCTGTCGCATATGGCCGCCAAAGGGACCTCATCCGTCTCGGGCTTCGCCCGATCCACCTTCTCCAACTTCGTTGGAGAAGGGACGATTTGCTGGGTTTTGTCCCTTCTCCACGCCTTCGTGGAGAAGGTGCCCCAACGGGGCGGATGAGGTCCCTTTGGCTGTGTACGAAAGGCCTAAAACACCGCCCGCAATGCTTCCATCGCATCGACTTGCGTCAGGTTCATATGCAGGGGTGTCACTGAAATCCGTTTGTTGAACACGGCGCCGATATCTGTGCCCAAGGGTGGGGTGCCGCGTTCTCTGGCGAAGCCCAGCCAGAAATAGGTGCCGCCTCTGGCGTCGATGCGTTCGTCGACTGTTAGATAGTTCTGGTCGCGTTTGCCTTGCAGGGTGACGTCGATGCCGGCCACGTCAGCGGGGCGGCAGTCGGGGAAGTTTACGTTGATCAGGGTGCCGGGACCGAAGCTGAAGTTCAGGAGTTTTTTGATGATGGCCTCGCCATGGGCCTCAGCCACCGCGAAGCTTTCGCCATTGCCATGAATGCCGGTGACTTGTGAAAGCGCAATGGATTTGATGCCCAGTGATGTGCCTTCCATGGCGGCGGCGATGGTGCCGGAATAGGTCACGTCATCGGCGATGTTCTGGCCGCGATTGACACCGGAGAGAAGGAGATCAGGCAGTCCCGGCATGATCTTGCGGACCGCCATCACCACGCAGTCGGTTGGCGTGCCTGTCACTTCAAAGTGGCGCTCGGCAATTTTGCGATAGCGCAGGGGATTGGAAAGCGAGAGGGAATGCCCTGCCCCCGATCTTTCCTCATCGGGTGCCACCACCCACACATCATCGCTGAGGCTGCGGGCGATGTTTTCGAGGACAACAAGGCCGGGGCCGTGGATGCCATCGTCATTGGTTACAAGTATGCGCATGTTATTTCACCTCGATACGGGACATTATTTGACCTCAATACGGTTCTGGCCGCCCATATAGGGCCGCAAGACTTCGGGAATTGTGACGCTGCCATCGGCGTTTTGACAGTTCTCCAGCACCGCGACCAATGTGCGGCCGACAGCGAGGCCGGAGCCATTCAGGGTGTGGACATGGCGGGTGCCCTTGCCTTCGGTGGGGCGGTAACGGGCTTCCATGCGGCGGGCCTGGAAATCTCCGCATACGGAGCAAGATGAAATTTCGCGGAATGCCTTTTGGCCGGGCAGCCAAACTTCAAGATCATAGGTCATGCGGGCACCAAAGCCCATGTCACCAGCACAGAGGCGCATGACGCGGTAGTGCAGGTTGAGGCCTTGCAGGATGCTTTCGGCGGC
>JANONM010000450.1:0-1925 GCA_031420855.1 Hyphomicrobiales bacterium | reverse complement strand
GGGTCACAAGTCGGCCCAAACACTTTGTAGGACTTGGCCACACCTTCCATCACCTTGCCATCACGCAACAAGCGGAAGGGCGGAAATAATTCCGGGGCCTGCATGAATTCCATCAGGCCGCCGAACACGCCGTCGGTGATGAATATGTCATCGCCATCGGTGCACACCAATTTCACTTGCGTGAGCAGAGACATGCAGGTGGCGACCAGCCCGCGACCCGGTTCGCATTCAAGGGCAGGGCGCTCCGTGCCAAAGGCACGAATGACAGCCTGTTCAATCGCCCGGAAAAACACTTCCGGTTCAGGGGCGGTTGAAAGTTCATAATTCGCCGGAAATCCGCCACCCACATTCAAGGTTTTGACGGCAATTTCGGCATTCTTGGCAATGCGCGCCGCCGCATCGATGTGCCGAACATAAACCAGCGGTTCCTTGCTTTGTGAGCCGGGATGGAAGGTCAACACGGGCTGGTAACCCGCAGCCACCACCTGTTGCAGCAGTTCAATGCAGATGTGTTCCGGTGCACCAAACTTGGTCGAAAAATCATGGGCCGACGAATCGCGGGCCCGTGGCAATACCAGTCGCACTGCAAGTTCCACGGATGGATCCGGCCCAACCACATCAATGATTTTCTGCACCTCTTCACGACAATCAACAGCAAATCGACGGCAGCCATAGTCGTTGTATGCCGTGGCGATTTCACGTCGTGATTTCACTGGATTATGATAGTTGAAAATCGCATCCGCAGAGACCGCATGCACTGCCGCCATTTCATAGGTACTCGCCACATCCCAGCGCTTGATTCCTGACGCCGCGAGTGTCGTTAGAACTTCAGCGCTTGAATTGCATTTGACAGCAAATGTTACTGTTCCAGGAAAATTGTCGATGAATTGCAGGGCGCGCGACTTTAACTCAGCTGGAGAAAAACAGAAAACCGGATCTTCCGGTGTCAAGGCTTGTGCCACAGCAAGCGCATCAGCATATGGTTTTCGGGTTGAGCCGCTTCGCGTCGGATGATTTACAATTGTAGCTGTCATGGCCGTGCTCCAGGTTGAGTCGATGATGATGACAGTGCGGCTAAACTGCGACGTTTCATAGGCGTCACTCTGTTGCATAATGTCGGCGTATCCGGCATTATAACGGAAATTACGTCAAAGAGGCGAAATGACTGACAAGGACCTGGAGTTGCTGGGCCATTTGCGCTTGAACGCCCGCGAACCCGTGGCCGCGTTGGCCCGCAAGCTTGGTTTGTCCCGCTCCACCGTGCAGGATCGTCTGCGTAAACTGGAATCGACAGGAGTCATTGCAGGTTATGCCGTGAAAATCGGAAGTACTGCCAAATCAACAGGCATAGCGGCATTGATAACCCTCGCCATTGAACCGCGCCAACAAATCGAAGTTGCCAAAAGAGTTGGCAAATTTCCGGAAGTTGAAACGCTGCACACGGTCAGCGGCAAATATGATCTCATTGCCATGGTAAAATTACCGACAGCCGAGGACATGGATGGCCTGATCGACCGCATCGGACAAATTCCCGGCGTCACAGAAATTGAAACCGCCGTCATCTTGTCAACAAAACTCGACCGCAGATAAGCGGCCCTATTCACAACGGAAGATTTGCCCATGCGATTTGCCCATGCCCTTTTAGTCTGCTGTATTTTATTGACGGCCAGTGCTGCCCAAGCCGACACGCGGGTGCCCCAGTCCAAGGGCGAAGTAGAACTGTCATTCGCGCCCGTAGTGAAACGCACAGCTCCCGCCGTGGTCAATGTCTACGCCAAAACCATCCAGCGCGAAGTTGACACGGGCTTGATGGCCGATCCATTTTTCCGCCGTTTCCTTGGCAAAGACGGAGATTTTGGCAGGCCGCGCGAACGCATCGCCAATTCACTGGGCTCTGGTGTTCTCGTTTCCGCCGATGGTTTGAT
>JANONM010000449.1:0-2188 GCA_031420855.1 Hyphomicrobiales bacterium | reverse complement strand
GCCACCAACCCTTCGAGGCTCGCAAGGGCTCGCACCTCAGGGTGAGGGAAATCAAGAGTTTCCCCTCACCCTGAGGTGCCGCGCCTTCGCGGCCTCGAAGGGCTGGTGGCCATGAGCCGAACATTGCATTACGGCTCCCTTCAAAAGGAAAACTGCCATGGCTGCACTGACACCTGACCTGATCCTGGAGGCGCTCAAACGCATTGCAGCACCCGACGGACGTGGCAATATCGTTTCCGCAGGCCTTGTCTCGGATGTCGTCATCACAGGCGGCGACGTGACATTTGCCCTCACCGCCCATCCCCAACACATGCGCAGCATGGAACAACTGCAACAAGTTGTGCAGCGGGCAGTCTTGGACATTCCCGGTGTGAAAAAGGCCTTGGTCGTATTGACTGCCGAAAAAGCCGCATCCGCACCTCCGAAACCCACTTCTCGCAGCGGGGCGGTTCATGGTGTCAAACATATTGTCGCTGTTGCATCAGGCAAGGGCGGGGTTGGCAAATCCACGACGGCTATCAACATTGCCTTGGGATTAAAAAGCCTTGGATTGCGGGTTGCGGTGCTGGATGCCGATATATATGGGCCATCGATGCCGCGGCTGTTTGGCTTGTCCGGCAAACCTCTGGTCAGTGATGCCGAAGGCAAACGCATGAAACCCATGTCGCGCTTTGGTGTTGAAGTGGCTTCGATTGGTTTTCTGGTTGAAGAAGACACGCCGATGATCTGGCGTGGCCCCATGGTAATGTCGGCCCTCACCCAGTTGTTGCGTGAAGTCGAATGGTCAGAAACCGATATCATGATCGTTGACATGCCACCGGGAACCGGCGATGCGCAATTGACACTCGCCCAGCAAACGCCGTTGTCGGGAGCAGTTATCGTTTCAACGCCGCAGGATCTGGCACTCATTGATGCCCGCAAAGGCCTCAACATGTTCCGCAAAACCAGCGTGCCAATTCTTGGCATCGTCGAAAACATGAGTTACTTCATCTGTGGCAAGTGCGGCGAACGCCACGACATTTTCAGCCATGGCGGTGCCAAAGCCGAAGCGGAACGCATGGGTGTGCCGTTCCTCGGCGAAGTGCCACTCGACATGGAAGTGCGCCGAAGATCCGATAGCGGAGAGCCGATTGTTGCAACGTTGCCCGATTCGCAACACGCCGCCATTTACCGCGATATTGCCCGGCAAATCTGGATTTCGGTGGACTCCGGAGCCTTAACTCGGCCGGCCCCCAAAATAGTCATTGAAAATTGAGACCAATTCGATCCCTTGGACACAGCCTTAAGTCCATGTTAACCATAGCTTAGTCAAAAAGGACGGTGAACCGGGAAAGGCCATGGCCTTTCTCCAATTTGGCCGGAGGGTAAACATGTCGAAACTCATGTCTGTGCTGGGCATCATATTATTGGCGATAGGTGTTGCCTTGGCGGTAGTCGGTATCGTCAACCCGGCACAAACCCAAATCCTCGGCGTATCGATGGATACAGCGGCCATCATGGGCGTCGGCGGGGTATTGTCCCTTGGCCTCGGTGCACTGATTGGTGCCGTGGAGCATAGGGGTTTTGCCAAGCCAGCTGTCGTGGCTGAAGAAATTGCAGATGTTGTGGAAGTTGTCGAAGTGCCAGAACCTGAGATCATTGCAGCCGCCAAACCTGATTTGAAAAATGTGTTTGTGCCGAGGGCACCCGAACCTCAAGCGGTGCCAGAGGTGGTTGAAGCACCCGTTGAACAACCCAGTCGCATCCGCTTCCCGGGCTTTGGCCGTCGCATTGCTGCCACCACTGCGGTTGCGACAGGAACGGTCGCAGCGACAACTGAAGCCGTTGAAACATCGTTGGCCAATGTGACGCCATCGGTTCAGGAAACCATTGAAGCCCTGGAAAAAGCCAAAAGCGATATCAACAATGCCATGAGTGGCGTGACCACGATCACTGAACCGCCACCTGTCGCCGTTGAAGCTCCCGCCGATATTGATGAGCCTGAAGCGGAGGAAGAAGTTGCCGCTGAAGGCGAGCTTTATGTGCTTGAAGAAAAGACCATCCGGGGCCGTCCCGCCCGTGTGCTTTCCGACAACACGGTGGAAGCCGAAACCGATGAAGGCTGGATGCGCTTTGAAAACCTCGAGCATCTCAACGAATATCTCGATGCCGAAGGCGAGAATGCCTAGGGCATCGGGCGGTCAAATGA
>JANONM010000448.1:0-4501 GCA_031420855.1 Hyphomicrobiales bacterium | reverse complement strand
TCCTCCTGAAATCCATGTCAAACTCCAATTCATGGCTGCGGCAGCGGCTTTTTGGCCGGGCCGTAGTGTGCAATAAAACTTTGTGAGGCGATTGTTGCAGGCAGCACTGCTGCCGAAAATTGTTCAAGTGTTGCTTCATCCGCCAGTGCAAGTTTCGCGACTTTCAGCGCATATAGCGTAAAGACATAGCGGTGGGCCCGATCTGGCGGCCATGGCCCGCCATATCCCTTGCCGAAGCCCGGAATTTTAAACGTCACAAAATCGCTGTTCAGCTCGCGTGAACCTACGGGCATCGCGGATGTGCCGCTGGCACCCTCAGCCAATTCACGGGTTTCGGCGGGCAAATCATGGACCATCCAATGGGCAAAATTCCTTGGGAAGTTGAAGGCTTCCGGAAGATCGGGGTCGGTGATTGCGAGTGCGAAACTTCGGGTGCCATCGGGAGCACCAGTCCAGACGAGTTGCGGCGATACCTGGTTTTCCTCCGCATATTTCGCCTTGATGATGGAACCCGGCGGAACATCAGGCGCTTCAAAATGAAAATCGGATCTAAACAATCCGGGTGGAGAAGACTGTGGAACAGAACCCGCCATCGGGCGATCTCCTTCAATGTGCTGTCTGGGTGAGTATTGAGACTGATCAGCACGCGATCCAGTACCGTGCGACGGGGAATCTCCAGGAAGGTCATCAGTGGACTTCCGACCGAACATGGCATTGAGCAACACATGTCCATCGTAGGGCGGCTGGAATTCCGACGAAACCACGCCATTGCGAAATACAACGACGCGGGTGCAGAGATTGAGAAATTCCTCGACTTCACTTGAAAGGAACACCACGGACTTTCCCCGCGCCGCGAATTCCCTGAGGTTGCGATAGAGATCAAGCTTCGCGCCGACATCAATGCCGCGGGCGGGATCATTGAGCACCAGCAGCTCAGGCTTTTCGGCAAAGGCGCGGGCGATCAAAACCTTCTGCTGGTTGCCGCCCGAGAGTGAGGTAATCAGGTTGTCTTTGCTCTGCATTTTCACGGCGAGCTTCCCGGTTTCCCAGGAGAAGACGGGCTGAAGTTTTGTGCGGTTGACCAGATTAAACCAGCCTCCAATACGCGAGGCATGATAAATCGGCATCAGCAAGTTTTCGAAGATGCTGAGGTTGGGAAATATCCCTTCTTTCTTGCGGTCGCCGCTGACATAGGACACGGCATGTTCCTTGGCAGTGGCGAGATCATTCACTTCCCCGGTGCCAATGCCGTCATAAAAGCTGATCTTTCCTGAAACCAGATTTTGCACCCCTGCGAGGCAGCGCACGAAGTCAGCCTGGCCCTGTCCGTCGAGGCCCGTGACTCCAACAATCTCACCTGGTGAGATGGAAAAATTGATCGTGCCGCCATCATGCCAGACGCGCCCGTTTTCAACGCGCATGACAGGCGCATCGTTCTGCTTTTCTGCCACGTTCCGGGTGCCCTGGGTTTTGCCTCGCTCGGGACCGGCGATGAGTTCAAGAATGCGGGATTCGGTAATTTCTGCTTTCGACAGCGCGCCGACATCCACGCCGTCGCGCAAAATGGTGGCACGATCTGCGATTCGAACCAGTTCGGCAATGCGGTGCGTGACGATCAGGATACTGGAGCCTTGTGCCTTCAATTGCCGCACCTTCTTGAAAAGCCGTTCTGTGGATTCGAAATCGAGTGCGGCGGAGGATTCATCGAGTATCAGCACCGTTGGGTTGGTGAGCAAGGCGCGTGCAATTGTAATCCATTGCTTGATCGAGAGCGGCAATTCGCCAACAGGCGTCGAGAGGTCAAGGTCAAAACCGAGGAGTTCGTGGAGCAGGATTTTTGCGTTCCTGGCCTTGTCTTCGCCACTCAGATTTGCGCTGAAGAGATTGTCTGAGCCGAGGTAGAGATTGTCGAGTACCGAGCACTCATCGGCGACCAACACTTCCTGGTAAACGTTTGCAATGCCCAATGCCTTGGCTTCAACAGGGGAGGTGGCAGACTTGCCGAGGATCGAAATTTGCCCGCTATCCGGAATCAGCACGCCGGAAATCACTTTGGCCAGCGTGCTTTTGCCGGACCCATTGCCGCCGACAATGGCGTGCACTTCTCCGGCATAGGCTTTGAGGTTTGCACCGCCAAGCGCTACGGTTGGTCCAAAGGTTTTTCGAACCGAAGAGATTTCAACGGTGGCAATTGCCATGGCAGGGCCAATCAAAAATCCGCCGTGAGCCCGGTGCGCCTGGGAGTGGGCGCAACCAGGGTCACGGCGTAAGCCTCAGGGCTTGTAGGCTTCAGGATCGGCGGGGCGCAGGAAGAAGTTGTCCAGATACGCCTTGGCTGCCCACTTCTCGACACCAACAGTGTACCACCCGTCGGAATCCTCGTTGCAGTTTTCGTCCATGACCTTCGACAATTCCTCAAAGGTCAGAACCTGTGGCTTTGTCAGAATGGACTGCACCTTGGGGCCTTGGCCCTGAAGTGTGCGCATCATGACGTTCCAGCTCATTTCAAAGTCATCGCCGGGCGGCCAGGCTTGAATGGCCGAAGAAATGTACTTCGGATTTTTGCGCCAGTAGCACAGCGCACCCAACTCACCACCAATTGTCATGGGAACCATGTCACGGCCTGATTGTTTCATGGCGCGGACACCACCAAGTTCAGACGCAGACTGGATAATGATGCCGTTCAATTCATCGGGATTGGTGGCAAGCCATTTCTGGATTTCAGCCTGGGCTACCTGGTCAGTCCACATGCCAGCGACGGATCCTACAACGGTGATATCAGGATATTTCGCCAGTGCGGCTTTGGCGCCCTTGTCCTGTGAGTCAGAAGCAGATGTGCCGGGAATACCCTCGACGATCAGCACGTTGCCTTTCTTGCCGATTTCATTGGCCATCCATTCGCCCAACATGTTTCCGCCAACCATGAAGTTGGCCGATGAGTTGACAGCATAGGGTGAGGTCAAATAACCGACAGCCGAGAACACCGGAACACCGCGCTCATGGGCATATTCAACGGTCTGGTTCAGCGCCGTGGGGTTCGAGCAACAGACGATGATTGCATCCACACCCTGGTCCACAAGTTGACGCATCTGCTGGATTTGTTTGGTGTCATCAAGATTGGATTGGGTGACGACCACTTCGGATATCAAACCCAGCTTGGTCCATTTGGGAATGATCTCGTTTTGCAGGCGATCCATGACATTGGCGCGCCAGGTATTGCCGGCATAGGAGCTGGCATAGCCAATCTTCCAAGGCGGGCCCTTCTTGGCCTTCCAATCCCGGTAGGCGCTCTCCCCAATAGGCTGGACGGGATCGATCATGTCCTTGTTGTAAAGTGTGTCCTGAATGTCCTTTGGCAGTTCATCGACGCCACCAGCAATGGCTGGCGTCAGGGAAACCAATGCAGCCGCGACCAGCGCAGCCAAGCTTGTCTTGAGAAATATCACGTTTTTTCCTCCACGTTGCAGCGGCTCTTGGTGACCGCTTCTGTTTTGACTCTGGTGAGCCCTGAATGGAGACTGTGATTAAGAGGTATGTACATCGAAATAGTAAATTGTTATCTCAGACATACCAAATTTGAATATCAGTTTAAGTGCATGTAAATATTGGAATAATCATCGACTTTATTGGACGGCGTGACAAATTCAGGCGCACTTGTGATTTGATCCGGTAGATCACGCCCTCCCTAAAACCCGCATTGTCAAGCGGCGCTGACCAACCTTGGTTGCTCGAGACCAAGCAGACATTGCAGCAAGCAGTATTTCTGGGGGACGGAGATTTTGCTGGTAAGAAGTAGTTGGCAGCGATGTAGAGCACAGCTGGCGATTACGCTGCCGTAACGTTGCATCAGGCGACTTCTATGTGATGGCGAAGCTGCTGCCGGTTACGGTTTGAGCCTTGATTGCATCGAAGTCCCAGGCAATGCCAAGCCCTGGTGCAGAGGACGGGATTGCGTGACCATCTTCGATCCGCATGGGTTCGGTGGTCAGGGTATCAAGTTGCGGGATGTATTCGACCCAGCGCGCATTGGGCACGGCCGCACACAATGAGACATGCAGCTCCATGAGGAAATGCGGGCACACCGGCACATTGAAACATTCGGCAAGATGCGCCACTTTGAGCCACGGCGTGATGCCACCAATGCGCGCCACGTCCACCTGAACGATAGAGCAGGCGCCCTGTTGCAGGTACTCTCGAAAATGCAGAGGACTGTAGATGCTTTCACCCACCGCCACCGGCAATGTCGTGCTTTGGGAAAGCCTGACATGCCCCGTAAGGTCATCAGCCGTCAGTGGCTCTTCGATCCAGGCAATATCAAGCGGCGTCAGGCAGCGCGCACGGCGGATGGCTTCGTCCACAGTGAAGCGTTGATTGGCATCGGTCATGATTTCAAAAGCCGGACCTACAGCTTTTCGCACAGCCTCCAGCCGGGCCACATCTTCCGACACATGGGGCCGCCCGATCTTGATTTTTGATCCCCCAAAGCCAAGTGCCTTGGCCT
>JANONM010000447.1:0-2413 GCA_031420855.1 Hyphomicrobiales bacterium | reverse complement strand
GAAAGCTACCGGGCCGAGATTTTGAATGCAGGCAATGTGGTGCGCAGTTTCACCACGGCTGTGCCGGAAGTTTTTTACAGTGACAGCGACATGACGACGGATTTTGGTGCTCCCCAGGCAAGCCTGACAGTGCGCCTGGCGCAGATAAGTGCGGCCACCGGACCCGGCACTATTTTGGAAAGGATTTTGAATGCCTGATTCACCCCTGTTGCAAATGCCCTATCTCGCGGCGTCGCAAGCCCAGAAACATGTGACGCACAATGAGGCATTGTCTCTTCTGGATGGCCTTATTCATCTCGCCGTGGTTTCGCGTGTTATAGCAACGCCGCCCGCGAGCCCGGCCGATGGTCAGCGCTATCTCATCCCTGTTTCGCCCTTGGGCGAATGGGTGGGAAAGGCTGGCAAGATTGCCCTCCGGATGGAGGGGGCTTGGCGCTACTTGACCCCGCTGGAAGGGTGGCGGCTGTGGATTTCCGACGAGGATGTTTTATTGACCTTCAATGGCAGTGTTTGGGTGAGTCCCGGCGTTCCCAGCAGCTTGCAAAACCTTTCCCTGTTGGGCGTCAATGCCACGGCTGATACAACCAACAAATTGACCGTCGCAGCAGCTGCAACGCTGTTCAATCACGTCGGCAATGGCCATCAAATCAAGCTCAACAAGAATGTGGCTGGCGATACGGCATCCATTCTATTTCAAACCGGGTTCTCAGGTCGTGCGGAAATAGGCACGACTGGTGATGATTCATTCCACTTCAAGGTAAGTGCAAATGGATCGAGCTACAACGAAGCCATTGTGATTGATGCTGCTTCGGGGCGGGTCAGCTTGCCGAACACGGCTGTGTTGCAACCACAAGCCGCCGATCCAGCAAGTCCCGTTGATGGCCAGCTTTGGTATAATTCCACAACGGCAAAATTTCGCACGCGCGAGGCTGGATTGTTGCGCGACCTGTTTCAGCCCGCAGGAATCGAAATCGGGCTTTTGGCGGCAAGCCATCTCATCATGAATTGAAAGGAACACACCAATGGCAATTAATACCTCTCCAATTTTTTCAAAAAAGGGTGACATCCAATGGACACCTTCAGCTTTGCTGGCCGCCAATACCGCGAAGGATGGGACTGGCACTGTGGCTACGGTTTTCACGGCTGGTGCTGATGGGGCATATGTGCAGCGCCTGATTGCACGGCCACTGGGCACAAATGTCGCCACGGTACTGCGGTTGTTTGTAAACAATGGTGCCAGCAATGCCACGGTGGCCAACAACAGCCTTGTAGCTGAAATGACTTTGCCAGCCACGACGCTTTCCGAAGTTGCAAGTTTGCCACCCTTTGAACTTGCGCTGAATTTTGCCTTGCCCGCCGGATACAAGATCAATTGCACCATTGGCACAGCAGTTGCCGCTGGATTTGCCTTGACGATCCTGGGTGGCAGTTACACGCAATGAGGAGGAGCTGATGTTTGATTTTTCAAATCTTGCCAGTCCGCATAATGGTGCTGACATCCAGGTGTTTCGATTGCCGGGTCAACTTCAGCCCTGGATCAAGCCGCGCGGAAAATCCACGACATTAATTTATGCAGTTGGTGGTGGGGCAGGCGGTGGCGGCGGATTTTCCGGCGCTGCTGCAACGGCCAGAGGTGGCGGCGGTGGCGGTGGCAGTGCGGCCAACGCGCGCCTCATCATGCCAACGTTTATTCTACCTGACATACTTTATTGTTTTGCGGGCCTGGGTGGTGCAGGCGGCAACGCCGGGGCTGCGGGTAGTGCTGGAACTTACTCTTATGTTTCACCCCGCCCGGACTTGAGTTTTCCCTTTGCTGACCGCCTCATTCTGACCTCCAGCGCCGATCCTTTGGGTGGTGGTGCGGGCACGGCAACGGCAGGCGGAACGGCTGGCGCGGCTGCCACTGTGGCGGCTCTCGGCAATCCGCTGCAGGGTCTTGGTGTGTTGACAGTGCTGACCGGATTGGCTGGTGCCACGGGTGGGGCACATACAGGTGCGGTTGGCGGTTCGACGACGCTCAGCAGTTTTGCCGGTGGTGGTGCGGGAGGTGCCGGCACCACAAGTGCAGATTTTGCCGGTGGTGCCTTCAACGGCAGCGGCATGTTCCTGACACGACCCGGCGGCATTGCTGGCGGTGGCAGCGGATCCCATGGTTTTGAATTTGCGCACACGAGCAGTGCATTCCCGTTGCCGTTGATGGCATCTCCTGGAACAGGCGGCGGCTCCAACAACACCGGAGTTGGTGGCGATGGTGGCAATGGTGGATTGGGTAGCGGCGGCGGTGGCGGTGGTGCTGGCGTGACGGGCGGCAAAGGTGGCCGGGGTGGCAATGGCGTTGTGCTGATAGTCAGTTGGTGAGGCTGTGATGATCGATATTGAACGCGATGTCGGCAAGCTTGAAGCCCGCATGGAA
>JANONM010000446.1:0-2180 GCA_031420855.1 Hyphomicrobiales bacterium | reverse complement strand
ATCAATCGGCTTGTGGTTGAAGCGCCCTGACCGTTAGATTGCCATCAATCCATGGGGGCAATTCATGTCGGGCGGGAAAAAATCGAAGAACCATCATTGGTGGCCTGTGACGTTACAAAAATATTGGGCCAACAATGCAGGTGACGTTTCGTGGATCGAGCCGAGCGGGGAAATTTCCAAGAAACAAGCTGCAAATCGGAAGATCGGTTTCAAGATACATGGGCATACGATCCGTCGGGGAAGCAATTGGGAAAGCAATTTTGAAAGCGAATTCGACATTGACAACGATGTTCATGCGATCATCGCTGCACTGAATGGACTCAAGCCGTTCGGACGAACACCCGTCGAACTTATTGCCTTGATCAAACTTCGATTCAAAAGACGCAGAACTTTGCGTGACATGTGCAAGTTCTATCATCTTGATGAAAAGTTTCACCGCAATCTTCTTCTCCTGATACATTCCCTACTTATCCGAAGCCCCGCAAACCGCTCCAGGTATGAGAGTTATCCGAAGATGTTCGGCTTGCCACCCGATGGAGAGGTGGGCAAAGCAAACATGGCGCAGAATTACTGGATCGCAAGGAAGCTGTGCCAGAATGGCTCCATCTCCAACCAATACTTTGTGCTTTTGCACTCCCCCTTGAAGAAGTTCATTTTCGGGGACGGAAGCCTCGACTGGCTCACTAGCGGGCTTATTGCCAATAGGATCAATGGGCGAACCCTCATCCCGCTAACGCCCCACTTGTGTGTATATTTTTGTACGCCCATGGCACTGCGCTCTTCGCCGAATTGCGCTTCGTTGAGTGCCACGCCTTGGATGGTGGATTGGGTCAACGAAATCACACAAATCTATTCCAAGGATAAGCTATTCTTCCTCGGGAAAGCCCCGAAGCTCACTGATCCCTTCCGACAAGCCCAGTTCCTAGAGCACAAGGAAAAAACGGATGCACTGATTGAGATGCTGGACGAGGTCGCAGGGCGATGACATCGAGATCACTGCCGAACCAACGATAGGCCGCGCGCATCGCCGCGGCATAATCGTCGTTCCCGATCGGCGTGACGGCGGCGGTATCCTTGCTCGGATAGCGCGATGCCAACGGCCCGATGAGTGCGCGTTCGACCTCGCTGGCGCGATCAAGCAGCGACAACGCCTTCTGCGTTGCGTCATAGGCAGTGGTCAGGGATGTTTCGAGATCGGGAACGTCGAAGGCCTTCCATTGCTTGTTGTAATTTGGCCCTGACGCATAGGCGATGCCCCACCAGGCCATGGCACAATCGGGATCATGCACGGCGGCCTTGTGGAAACACCGCACGGCTTCTTCGTGGTTAAAGCCATTAGTCCAGTTGAGACCCCGGTCGAACCACAGCTGGGCTTGCGACGAGGACGCGCTGACTGGCCTCGAGTAGTCACCGAGATCGTAATAGTCCGGCATCCGGCCAGCCCTCCGTTGCGCGAGCCAGCCTACGCTTTTGCCGGTACTGTGGAAATACTTGACGTGATCTTGTGCTCGCACATCAAGCCGAACCGGACTAGGTTTCCGCATTCATCTGGAAAGTCGATTCGCGTGTCAGCACAACGCACCATTCTCATCACCGGCTGTTCTTCCGGCATTGGCTGGCATTGCGCCATTGGCATGAAGAGCCGCGGCTGGCGAGTGCTGGCGACGGCGCGGACGGACGAGGACCTGAAGCGGCTGGAGGCGGAAGGCCTCGAGGCGATCCGGCTTGACTATGCCGACAGGGATCAGGTTGCCGCCTGCGCCGAGGAAACCGCCAGGCGCACCGGCGGCAAGCTCGACGCGCTGTTCAACAATGGCGCCTATGGCCAGCCGGGCGCGGTGGAAGACCTGACCCGCGAAGTGCTCGAAGCACAATTTGCCGCGAATTTCTTCGGTTGGCATCAATTGACCAGGGCCTGCCTGCCATTGCTGCGGGCCAATGGCTGGGGCCGCATCGTGCAATGCTCATCCGTCCTCGGCCTCGTGGCGCTGAAATGGCGCGGCGCCTATAACGCATCGAAATTCGCCGTCGAGGCATTGTCTGATACGATGCGGCTGGAACTGCGCGGCAGCAATATTTTCGTGGTGCTGATCGAACCTGGACCGATCACCAGTAAGTTTGTCGAAACGTCATTGAAGCATTTCGACAAGAACATCGACGAAGCCAACTCAAACTATAAA
>JANONM010000445.1:0-2531 GCA_031420855.1 Hyphomicrobiales bacterium | reverse complement strand
GATTTGATCCGGTCACTCATTCCAATCTGATCTGGTCACCGATTCCGGGGCATCCGGTCACCCCGTCTGGGTGAGGATCTGACGCTGCTGGGCAGTCCTGTGGCGGGCTAGGCTTTTTCTTTTCACCAGAGCGAGCCGCCCCATGAAGAGACTGACGATGCGCAAGATCAAGGAATCCATGCGGCTTTACGCCAACGGGTTGTCGATGAGGAAGATCGCCTCGAGTCTAGGCGTCGGGCACAGCACGGCCACGGATTACATGAAGCGGATCCGGCTCGCCGGGCTGACATGGCCGCTGCCGACCGACATGACGGACGGGGCGCTTGAGGCGTTGTTGTTTCACCCGTCCGGTGGTCCAAGCCGCCTGGTCGAGGTGCAACCGGATTGGCCTGCGATCCACCGGGAACTGCGGCGGCCTGGCGTGACGCTGTCACTGCTGTGGGAGGAATACAGGGGCGCTCATCCGGAAGGATACGGTTACAGCCGGTTCTGCAATCTGTATCGCCGGTGGGCCGGGCGGCTGACGCCGGTGATGCGCCAGCACCATGTCGCTGGGGAGCGGGTCTTCGTCGACTATGCCGGCACGACGCTGCCAGTCATCGAAGGCACCACCGGCAAGGTTCGGCAGGCCCAGCTCTTCGTGGCGGCCCTTGGTGCTTTGAGCCTGACCTATGCCGAGGCGAGTTGGAGCCAGAGCCTGTCTGACTGGATCGGCGCGCATTGCAGCGCCTTCACCTTCTTTGGCGGGGTGCCCGCACAAGTGATCTGCGACAATCTGAAGTCCGGCGTGACCAAAGCCCGCCGTGTTGCGCCGGTCGATGACCTGCGACCTTGGCAGCGAGATGGCATTTCACCCGGAACTGGCCCGCTGCCTGAAAATCGACATCTGGTTTTGCGACCCGCATGCTCCCTGGCAGCGCGGCTCGAACGAGAACACCAACGGTCTTCTGCGCCAGTTCTTTCGCAAAGGCACTGACCTGAGCGGCTTCAGTCAGACCGAGCTGAACGACGTGGCGCGCCTGATGAACCAACGACCCCGCAAAACCCTCGGGTTAAAAAAAGCCCCGAGGAAGCCATGGCCGAGGAACTCGCGGCCTTCAGATCAACTGTTGCACTTGAAACTTGAATCCAAGAGATGTTGTCGGAATGACCGGCCGGATACGTCGGAATGCGCAGCGATGGCGTCGTGACACTTTCGGGTGTCGAAGGCGCCATCGGCGGTGACGCTGGCGATCTCCTGATCGGGCGGAATCTGATCGAGAAGTTCAGGCAGCATGGGCGCATCGCCTACATCGCTCGTCGTGAACTCGGCGGCCCGGTTTTCCAGTGTTTGCTCGTCAATCCCGATGTGGATCTTGCGCCAGACACGGCGCTTTGTGCCACCATGCTTGCGGGCATTCCACTCCCCTTCGCCCTCGACCTTGATGCCAGTGCTGTCGATCAAGAGATGCAACGGGCCCTGCGAACCGCGATATGGGATGTTGACCTTCAACGTCTTCTGACGGCGGCTGAGGGTGCTGAAGTTCGGCACCGTCCAGTCGAGGTCGATCAACCGCAGCAGGCTCTCGACGAACCCCCCTCGCCATGGTCACTCGGACCAGTGGCGTTCCCATGGCTCGATCTGCCTGAGCGCCATGCCGAACTGCACCTTCATCGTCAGGCAGGTCTGGATCGCGGCGTCCCTGTACTCGGGCTGCCGGCCGCGTTTGCCGGTCGGCGCAGCCTTCCAGGCCATGGCGGGATCAAACCAGATCGTCAGCGAGCCGCGGCGCTTCAACGCTTCCCTCGCCATTGGGCTCGAACCAATGGCGCCTCAATGGCTCGATAGGCGGGCCAGTTCAAGGTCTTGTAGGCGGGGGGTCTGGGTCTGCTCATGCCATCCAGCTACCACACTGGATTCACGAGATGAATCCCTCACGGGATTTGTGCAACACAGCCATCCGCGCCGCCGACACTCAGCATTGGGTTGGAAAAGACCCGTGGCTTTCGAACGCAAGGCCGCATAACATGAGCACATGGCCGGAACGAAACCGCGACAGGTTCATTTCGGGCATAGCTAATCAAAGGGAGACAGCAACTACAATGGACTCGCCGCCCGAAGGTACCCCAACGTCTCCGGCCAAGACGCGCGCCAAGCCATCATCAAAGCAAGGTGCTGGATTGCTCAAAGTTGCCTATGCACCTGCGGCGAGATCCCGGCCGGCTGGCCTAAATCGCAGCGTGTCGCGCGCTCTCGACATCCTGACGGATGTTGCTCATAGTTCTACTCCGCTAAGCTTTGTAGACCTCCAGCGGCATCAAAGGGTACCCAAAGCCACTCTGCACAAGCTGCTGTTCACTTTGGAGGCTTTGCATTTTGTCAAACGCGATGAAGTAACCGGGAAGTACTCGGTCGGCCTAGCGGCGCTTGAAGTGGCCGCCGCAGGGGCGGCGGGCCCATCCGACCTACCGGTCTTGCTCGGCCCGATTTTGCGATCGCTGGTAGAAAAGAACAACGAAACCTGTCATCTCGGCATTCTGCACGGCGGCGA
>JANONM010000444.1:0-1811 GCA_031420855.1 Hyphomicrobiales bacterium | reverse complement strand
TGGTAATCTCCATGGGACTGGTATTTCCAGAAAAGCCCATGGAACCGACAGATGAAATAATTCTTGCTCAACCACTGCCGAAAACCATCAGGAAAACTAACCGGAAGACAACAGCCTGATCGCGCTGTCCCGTTCAAACAGATACAGCAGATGGCGCAAGGCCTCGCCGCGCACCGTTGTCAAATCTGGATCACGATTGAGAATGAGGCCGACGTCATCCCGGGCAGCGGCCAGCAATTCACCATGCACAGCCAAATCCGCCATCCGAAAAACCGGCAATCCCGATTGCTGCGTGCCCAGCACTTCACCGGCCCCCCGCAGGCGCAAATCTTCTTCGGCAATCAAAAAACCATCCTCGGTTGACCGCATGATTTCAAGTCGGGCTTTGGCGGTCTCGCCCAACGGATCCTGATACAACAGCAGGCAATGGGATTGTGCCGTGCCGCGACCGACGCGGCCACGCAACTGGTGCAATTGTGACAAGCCAAAACGCTCGGCATTTTCGATTATCATGATGGAAGCTTCCGGCACGTCCACACCTACTTCAATGACGGTCGTGGAAACCAGAATGGATATGCGGCCCGCCTTGAAGTCTTCCATCACGGCATCGCGCTCTGGTCCCTTCAGCCGACCATGGACCAGCCCAACTTTGCCGGGATAGGCTTTGGCCAAAGCCGCCATGCGATCCTCGGCTGCTGCCAAATCCACAAATTCGCTTTCCTCGACCAAAGGACAAACCCAATAGGCACGTGATCCCTGGGCCATGCTGCGGGCCAGCCCTGCCACCACTTCATCAATTCTGGAGAGCGGCATGACCCGGGTTTCGATGGGCAAACGCCCAACAGGCTTTTCATGCAGTTTGGAAACATCCGTGTCGCCATAGGTCGTCAGCGCCAAGGTGCGGGGGATGGGTGTGGCGGTCATGACCAAGAGGTCCGGACTCTGCTGGGCTTTGGATTGCAATGCCAGTCGCTGGTGCACGCCAAAGCGATGTTGTTCATCGATGACGACAAGGCCGAGATCATGGAAATTGACTCCCTCCTGAAACAAGGCATGGGTACCGATCAGGATGTCGATCTCGCCAGTCTCAAGCGCTGACAAGATTTCCTCGCGCGGTTTGCCTTTCTCGCGGCCCGTCAATATGCCAAGTCGCAGGCCGCTGGCTTGGGTGATTTTTGTCAATGACGCGAAATGTTGACGCGCCAGAATTTCGGTGGGCACCATCAAGGCCCCTTGGGCACCGGCCTCAACGGCAGTTGCAAGTGCCAGCAGTGCCACCAGCGTTTTGCCAGACCCCACATCACCTTGCAGGAGACGGATCATCCGGGTGGAGGCTGCCATGTCGCTGGTGATTTCGGCCAGTGCTGCAATCTGGGCATTGGTGGGCTTGTAGGGGAAGGCCTCAAGAATTTTCTTGCGTTTGCCATCGTCACCAACAAGTGCGCGACCCGATGAGCGTTTCATGTGATGGCGCACCATGCCGAGCGCCAGTTGATTGGCCAGAAGTTCATCATAGGCGAGGCGTTGCCGTGCCGGAAACATCGGGTCAACAGCATCCGGCGTTGGCAAGGTGTGGCAAAGCTGCAAAGCTTCCGGGAAACTTGTCCAACGCTGTTTCAGCAACCAGGCTGCGTCTTGCCATTCCGGCAATTCGATCACCCGTGCCACGGCTTGTGCAGCGACCTTGGCATAGGCCTTTGATGACAATCCGGCGGTCAACGGATAAACCGCTTCGATGGCTGGCAATTGGCTGAAAGCCTCAGCCGTCAGAACATGATCGGGATGCGACATTTGCGCTTCAGCCCGAAACC
>JANONM010000443.1:0-2735 GCA_031420855.1 Hyphomicrobiales bacterium | reverse complement strand
AGTCAATCCAAATTGAAGAAGATGCCCATCTCCACCATGCGCGACAGCAAAGAGGAACAGCCAACTCGATTTCACTTGGCGCTGTCAGCATCATAAGATTGATCACCGACGTGCTGATCTGGATGTCAACTTCAGGTGATTCCAACAGATTGAAATCGGACTTGAAGCGTGAGTTCTGAATCCTGCCACGGACCTGTCACCTGTAGCGGAGAAATCAAGCCCTTCAACCAGCCTTGACTTTCACTTTCTCGGACGAGAAAGTTTGAAAATTCAACCGAATAGTTTTGTGAGGTCCCGTGACCCATAGACGACCCGCAGGATTTCAACGCTGCGGGTTTTTGTCTGATAGAAAATCAGATAATCCCCCTCAATGAGCATGCGCAATCCGTCGGATAGGTCGTTGCGAACTGCTCCACGTTCTGGAAATTCCGCCAAGTGCAGGACACGACCATCAATTTTTGCAAGAAAGCGATCTGCTGCTGAAAGGTTTTCAGTGGCAATTTTCAGCCATATCTTCCGAAGGTCGCGTTTTGCCTGCTGTCGCAGGATGACCTTGAAGACTTTGGTATTCATGCAGTTTCCCTGAGTTTGTTTATTGCAACAAACTCAGCATGCAGCTCTTGCTTGAATTTCTCAGCATTCCATTCTTCACCAGGCCCGCTGTCTATACCCTCTTGGATTAAGCTTCGCATATCCTCCAAAGCCGCTGCTTTGGCCCTGTCATATTTGTCCCAATCGCGAAGCGCTTGACTGATCACTTCACTGGCAGTTGCATAACGCCCACTTTTCACAGCCTCGCGCACCATTTCAGTCATGGCTCTGGGGAGTTCAATTGACATCTTTTCGACTTCGCTCATCCTGCCTTCATACCATGTTTCAGGAATAAACTCAATTCCCGTCCTCCGGCAACACCGGCAGGGGATGCACCTCAATGCCTTCTTCCACCAGTTCCCGCGCTTCATCTGGGGTGGCGTGGCCGATGATGCCGCGTTGTTTGGTTTCGTTGTAGTGTATCTTCCGCGCTTCTTCGGCAAACCGGGTGCCAACGTTCTCCGTCGTCTTTTCCACATGGGCGCGAAACTCGCGCATCATCTGCAGCATCGTCTGGGCGCGGGGATCAACCGGGCCTGCCACCATGGCTGTGGCGCTTTCTGATTTGCGGTTGGCCTTGGACGCAATGCCCGGAGCCATGATCTGTTTTTCGATTCTCGCCGAACCACAAACAGCGCATTCCACCAGATGACGTTCCACCTGTTGGTCATAGGCATCGCTGTTGGAGAACCAGGCATCAAATGCGTGGCCCTTGTCGCATTGCAAATCGTAGCGGATCATGATGGTTTCCGTAGCAGTGACTTATGCCTGTATCAAGGCAAAGTCGCGGGCGTGCAAGAGTGCCGGAATCCGCGCCCGTGTGGCAGCTGAAACGCCGGGATCAATATCCACCACCAGAACCCCGGGGTCATCGCCAGCCTCTGCCAGCACCTCACCCCAAGGCGAAATGACAATCGAATGGCCATAGGTTGAACGGCCTGAATCATGGATGCCGCCTTGCGCCGCTGCCACCACGAAACTTCCCGTCTCGATGGCCCGGGCCCGCAACAGCACATGCCAATGGGCCTGGCCCGTTGGCACGGTGAAAGCCGCCGGATAGGTCAGCACCGAAGCCCCGGCATTGGCCAGAGCATTGGCCAACTTGGGATAGCGCATGTCATAGCAAATGGCGAAGCCCAGTTTGAAATCCGGCAATTGCGCCGTCACGGCCGCCTCACCCGGATTGTACGAGTCGGATTCCCGGTAGCTTTCGCCCGATGGCAAATCAATGTCGAACAGGTGAATCTTGTCATAGGTCGCAATCACCGAACCATCCGGTCCAAACATGAAACTGCGATTGGCAAGCTTTTCACGGCCCGCATTCAGGGCCAGCGAACCTGCATGCAAATGGATCTTCAGCTCTTTGGCAAGCGCTGAAAAGCCACGCACAAAAATATCCTGGTCAGGCACCATCGCAACAGCCTTCAAGCGCTTTTTGTCCGGCTCAAAAATATTGCTCACTTCGGGTGTCTGCACATAGCTGGCACCGCGCGATGCAGCATCACGCACCAGTTCGGTTGCATCCCGTAAATTGCGGGCCATGTCAGTGGACGACCGCATTTGCACCACAGCGATTTTTGTCATCGGGCGGCCAGCATTCCATCAAGTTTGCCATCATTCTCCAAGGCATGCAAGTCATCGCAGCCCCCCACATGAGACGCACCAATAAAAATCTGCGGCACCGTGCGGCGACCTTGGGTACGTTCCGCCATGGCCTTACGCCGAGCCGGATCAGCACTCACATCAATCTCGGTGAAGACAACATTCTTCCGCTTCAACAGGCCCTTGGCCATATTGCAGTAGGGGCAGATCGGCGTTGTATAAATCGTTACATCAGGCATTCTCGATTTCCTCAGGCCTCAATATGCAATCGCCTTGGTTCCAAAACAAGGGCAAAGCTCAGGACATGGACGCGCTCCGCCCCGGCATTTTTCAAGGCTGTGGCGCAGGCATTGCAGGTGGCCCCGGTGGTGCGCACATCATCAACCAACAAAATTGTCTTCCCTTCGATCAATGCCTGATGATCCGGCGAAACTTCAAAAGCCGCCCGCACATTGCGGCGGCGCTGAACCGCATCAAGGCCCACCTGCGGTGTGGTTGAGCGCTGCCGCAGCAATACATCTGTGAGACACAGCAGGTTGGAC
>JANONM010000442.1:0-2130 GCA_031420855.1 Hyphomicrobiales bacterium | reverse complement strand
ACGGGCAAAAGCCTCTGACACGGATATTTGGCCCTTGGCTGTTTCAAGCAGCGAGGCTTTCCAGATTTCCCCCTTCCGGGCACCGTCGAACACCGCTTGATCGATGTTCATGCCTTTTTCAATTCCTGCCGCGTAGACAATGGCCTTGAAGGTTGAGGCGGGCGGGCGCTGGCCTTCGACAAAATTGTTGAACTGGGATTGCGCGTAAGCCTGTCCGCCCATCATGGCGATGACCTGGCCATCAGACCTGATGGAGGCAAATGCGGCAAACTGCTGGTCGGGCATCGCCGCTGCTTTGAGCGCTTTGGCAAAGCCCGCTTCCCCGCCCGACTGGGTTCTGACTTGCAATGTCAAGGGAATGTGCATGCCCGCTGCAAGTTGCGGAATCTCCGTCGCAACGGTTTTCATGATCCAATCGGTGAAATAGCGGTGTTCAAATGCCAGGCGCTGCACATTGCCTTTTTGCACCCGGCCTTGTTTGGCTGTGGCGTATTCGCGCCTGGAAATGAACTGATATTTGTACATTTGCGCCAGCACGACTTTTGCCCGTGCATCGGCCTTCTTCCAATCTTTGTAGGGATTGAATTTGCCGGGCGCCTGGAGCATGCCAATCAATAGGGCTGACCCGTAAACCCCAAGTTTTGAGGCATGCTTGCTGAATATGGTAAGCGCAGCCTGCTCGATGCCATAGCTCGGTTGGTGGCCTCGGCCTTCACCAAAATACGAACTGTTGAGATAGGCCAGCAGGGTGTCGGCCTTTGACATGGCCTGTGCCACGGCTTTGGCGCAGGACCTTTCTTGCCATTTTCGGTTGAAGCCCTTGTCCTTGTTGAGGACCTTGTTTTTGCAGAGCTGCATTTCCAGCGTTGATCCACCTTCGGCTTTGCGGAAACCCAAGACATTTTTGGTCAAGGCACGCGTCGTGGATATGGGGTCAAAGCCCTTGTGCGCGTAAAACCGGATATCTTCCGTGGCGATCAGGGCTTTGGCGACCCATGGCGAAATTTCATTGGATTTCACTTGCGGACCGCATCGACAATCAATCGACCATGTGCCATCGCCGTTGATCGAGCGCACATAGATCTGGTTGGCATGCATCAGCGTTGAAATTTGCTGGCCCGTCATGGGGAATGGCGGATCGGTTGGATCTGCCATCTCGCCAAATGGTCCGCAGCTGCCAAGTGCAACGGCGAGCCCGCACAGGGAGATGAGGCTATGGCCGCGCATTGGTCTGTTCCAGTTTTTTCCGGGCGAAGTGCATCCTGATTCGACTTGCGCTGATGATGGCAATCAACGCCAGGGCGAAAGGAAGAAAAACCTCCCGCACAACCGCCACGAGAATTTCAACTGCCGCCGCGGCCTGATATTCCCGCAGAAAGGCATAAGCCGCCAATGGTAATGCAAAAATGGCGACCAGCAGTCCGAGTTTTGCCAACCAATGCTTGCTGCCGGATAGCCAGACGAACAAAAGAAAATAGGCGGCAGCGCCGGCGAAAATCACATAGGTGACGATATTGCTGTCGCGCGTGATGACCACAAGTACGATGGCGGCAATGGTCAAAGTGGAAAAATGGATCATCATGGGCCTCGAGATGATTCTGAAAAGCAGGTTGTTTTATGGCGGGGCAGCATGGGGGTGCGGCACCTGGGGGTTCAAGATTCAGGTGCAGCCCGGCAGGCCCAGACCATCTGTGTGCGACCTGCCACGCCTTGGTATTTGGCAACAAATACAAAGCTCAAGATCAACTTCCTCAGGCATTTCCAGATGGCTTGACGAAGCCAGGGGTCTTTTCGCACTCTCTCAAAAAGCAGCGCTCAGGAGATTTCTATCCGAAGACGGAATAAAAAATACGGTTAGACATGGGGGTATTCAGTCATCAGATCAAGTCTCGCAGCCTCAATCTGCATTGGGTTTGGCATTCCCTCAAGTCTGACATGGGGCCCTTTTTTTGGCATGTGCGTGTGTTATCGGAGCCATTGGAACGGCGGCAGTCAATTGAATCTGTGGCTCCTTCATTCCCACGATTGCGCATGGTTGTCTGGGGAAAGTTTGACAGTTTGGTGAAGCGGCTGAAACGCCGTGAGATGCTGGCGTTCTTTGCCAAGCAGCCTGCTTGCACTGTGTCGCTT
>JANONM010000441.1:0-4976 GCA_031420855.1 Hyphomicrobiales bacterium | reverse complement strand
CGAATCTTCTCCCGGCCTTCGCAGTGTGCGAATCACTTATAATCCCATGGCCTCATGGATTTGGCTGGGGGCGGCCATCATGTTTTTTGGCGGGCTGTTGTCGTTGACCGATCGGCGCTTGCGCATTGGTGTGCCGAAACGGGCGGCTGTGCCTGTGATGCAAGCGGCGGAGTAGGGGGGATGGGTGAAGCTGTGAATGTGGCCAACAAAGGGGCCTCATCCGTCTCGCGCCAAGGGGCGCGATCCACCTTCTCCACTGTCGTGGAGAAGGGACAAAACGCACATTCTGTCCCTTCTCCACGCCTTCGTGGAGAAGGTGCCCCCCATGGTTCGATGTGGGGGCGGATGAGGTCCCTTTGGTTTGTGCTGCTGTTTCTTCTCGTCTCCCCCGCCCACGCCGTGCAGCCTGATGAAATCCTCAAAGACCAAGCGCTCGAAGCCCGGGCGCGAACCATCTCCACGGGTCTGCGCTGTCTTGTCTGCCAAAACCAGTCCATCGACGAATCCGATGCACCTGTTGCGCGTGACTTGCGCATCCTCATCCGCGAGCAGCTCACAGCCAAAAAAACCGATGGCGAAGTCATGGATTTTGTTGTGGCTCGCTATGGTGACTATGTGCTGCTCAAGCCGCGCTTCGGAGCCAAGACATTGGTCCTGTGGTTGTCACCCTTCATGCTTTTGCTGGCGGGATTCGCCTTCTTCTTCAGGTCCGGTAAATCTGCCAGCAAAACAGACGCCCTGAGCGACACGGAAAAGGCTGAATTGGCAGCACTTCTGCGCAAATAGCCGCAAGTTTCACAACTCCGCCACAAACCTTACAAAGATTTCACCTGATCGCCATTGGGGTGTAACGCACCACACCCTAGATATCTCTCATTGCAATCACATCCGATGAGGGAATTCCAAATGAAGCTTTTCGCCAAATCCTCCAGTAAATCTACTGGCCGCACCATTCTGAGCTTGGTAGCTGCCGGTCTGTTGGGATCGAGCATTCTGACCACCGGTGTTATGGTGGCAAGCGTGACTCCAGTTGCTGCTGCCACCATTGCGGCCATCGACCCGACCAAGGGTTTTTCCAAACTGGTGGAATATGCCATGCCAGCCGTTGCCAGCGTCGAAGTGCAGTTTGAAGAAGCCGCCGCAGAAAACGGCCCAGGTATGGGAGAGGGCGGCGAAGTGCCACCGCAATTGAAAGAGTTCTTCGAAAAATTCCCGCAGTTTCGCGATCGTTTCAACGGCCCGCAGGTGCCCAGTCAACGCGGCATGGCCGTGGGATCAGCCTTTGTCATCAGTGCCGATGGTTATGTGGTCACCAATAACCATGTGATCAGCAAGGCTGACAAGGTGAAGCTGCGCTTTCAGAATGGCGATGAATATGAAGCCAAGGTCATTGGCGCTGACGCCAAGACTGATGTTGCATTGCTGAAAATCGATACAACCAAGACCCTGCCATTTGTGACCTTCGCCAGCGCTGATTCAAAAGTTGGCGATTGGGTGATGGCCGTGGGCAATCCTTTTGGCTTGGGCGGCACAGTCACGGCTGGCATTGTCTCGGCCCGTGGCCGCGACCTTGGGGCCGGACCCTATGACGATTATTTGCAGATTGATGCCTCAATCAACAAAGGCAATTCCGGTGGTCCGGCGTTTAATCTGGAAGGCGAAGTGGTGGGTGTGAACACCGCCATCTTCTCGCCGTCCGGCGGATCAGTCGGCATCGGCTTTGCCATTCCGGCAAATATCGTCAGCTCCGTCGTTAAAAGCTTGAAGACAAACGGCTCCGTCACCCGCGGCTGGCTGGGCGTTCAAATCCAGCCGGTCACTGTAGATCTGGCTGAAAGCCTCGGCCTCGACAAAGTTCAGGGTGCCATTATCTCTGATGTCACGCAGGACTCACCTGCCTTGAAATCCGGCTTGAAGCAAGGCGACACCATTCTCAAAGCCAATAGCGAAGACATTGACGATGCCAAAGACCTGTCGCGCACAGTGGCTGGCGTAAAACCCGGCACTGAAATTCAGGTTGAAATTATCCGTGACGGAAAACGCCAAACCATTGCCGTCAAGATTGGCACGATGCCCGGTGAAACGCCCAAGCTGGCGTCTACCGGAAAAGGCCCGGAAAATCTCGATTTGTCGAGCCTCGGCATCAAGGTCGTTCCGGCAGAAGATGGCGCGGGTTTGCGCGTGACCGAAATTGATCCCAAATCGGACGCGGCTGAAACGGGTTTGCGCCCCGGCGATATCATCCTCGAAGTCGCAGGCCAACATGTGGCCAGCCAGGACGACCTGGGCAAAGCCATGGAAAAAGCCAAAGGCAAGAAAGTGCTGATGCTGGTTCGCACCGGCGACAGCCAGCGCTTCCTCACATTGCCGAAAATGAAGTCGTGAAAAGAGTTGAAATCCAAGTGACCCCTAACCACATATACTGAAAGAGATTGGGCGCCATGATGCTTCCCCGCTCGCAGATGCGCCCAACAGGCGCGGAGACAGGATCCCCCGACGTTCCCACACCTGAAACTGTTTCCGCGCCGCCCCCTTCTTCGGGGGCGGTTTCCGCGCTATGGATTGAACGTAAAAAAGGACGGTCTGTTTCCATGCGGATATTGGTAATCGAAGATGACAAGGACGCCGCAACCTGGCTGGTCAAGGGCCTGAAGGAAAGCGGCCATATTGCCGATCTGGCCACCGATGGTGAACAGGGCTTGGCCCTTGCCAAAGAAGCCATCCACGATGTTCTTGTGGTGGATCGCATGTTGCCAAAACTCGATGGCCTGTCAATCATCCGCAGCATTCGCGCCGATGGCATCACGACGCCTGTGCTTATTCTCAGCGCCTTGTCCGATGTCGATGAACGGGTGCGGGGTTTGCGGGCAGGCGGCGATGACTATCTGGCCAAACCCTATGCCTTCGCCGAGTTGCTGGCCCGCGTCGAAGGCCTGTTGCGTCGCCCCTCTGGTACAGCAGCCGAAACCCGCCTCAAAGCCTGCGACTTGGAACTGGATTTACTGTCCCGCCAGGTCACGCGGGGTGGCAAGCCCTTGTTGCTGCAACCCCGCGAATTCAAGTTGCTCGAATACCTGATGCGCCACGCTGGCCATCTCGTCACCCGCACCATGCTGCTGGAAAATGTCTGGGACTACCACTTCGATCCCCAAACCAATGTCATCGACGTGCATGTCTCGCGTTTGCGTGGCAAGATTGACAAGGGCTTCGATGAACCGATCTTGCAAACCGTCCGTGGGGCTGGTTACATGATTCGTGACCATTAATTCCAACATCTTCAAAACCTCCACCTTCAAACTGGCTGCGATTTACCTTTTGTTTTTCGCACTTTCGGTGGGCACTATTCTGGCCTACGTGTTCTGGAACACCGCAGGTCTGCTGGAACGTCAGGCTGAAGAAACCATCCGCGCGGAAATCCAGGCCTTGGGCGATCAGTATCGTCAGCGGGGTTTAAGCGGCATTGTTGATGTCATTGGCCGCCGCATGCAGGATGAAACCGGCACGCTGTATCTCATGGTCAATGCCGAAAATGAATACATCATCGGTAATCTGGCGGCCATGCCAACACCACGCCCACCTGATGCCACGTGGGTGGATTTTCCCATCAAGATTGGCAAAGGTCCAGCCACCATCACCCACACGGCCCATGCCTTCCATGTTGATCTTTCAGGCGGCTATCAATTGCTGGTGGGCCGCGATGTGCAGGAACTCCGGTCCTTCCGTTCGCTGATCCAGAATTCGCTGTATTGGGCGCTGGGCTTTGCAGTGGTCTTGGGGCTGGGCGGCGGCTATCTGGTAAGCCGCAGTTTCTTGCGCCGCATTGACGCTATCAACGAAACCAGCCGCAACATCATGGCAGGCGATTTTTCCCAGCGCATGCCGGTCAAAGGCTCTGGCGATGAACTGGACCGCCTCGCCCAATCCCTCAACGACATGCTGAGCCAGATTGAACGCTTGATGGCCGGCATGAAAGAAGTCTCCAGCAATGTCGCCCACGATCTCAAAACGCCCTTGACGCGGCTGCGGGCGAGGGCAGAAGCCGCCCTTCGCACCACCTCGCCTGAAGATCATCGCGCCGCCCTGCAACAAACCATCCACGAAAGTGACCAGTTGCTCACCACTTTCAATGCGCTGCTGTCGATTGCCCGGGCCGAAGCTGGAAATTCGCGCGAAGGGCTGGTAGAGGTCGATGTCAGTGAAATCATCCGCGATGTTGCGGAACTTTATGAACCCATCATCGAAGACGCCCATGGCACTCTGGATTGCCGCGCCAGCGAAACCCTGATGGTGCGCGCCGACCGCCAACTTCTCGCCCAAGCCATCAGCAACCTGTTGGACAACTGCATGAAATATGGCGCATCTGAAGCAAACGGATCGGTAAACATCGGTATCTTCACCAAATCGGACAATGGCAATGCGGTAATTGCCGTGGCTGATCGGGGTGTTGGTATTCCTGAAGAGGATCGCGAGCGCGTGCTCGAACGCTTTGTCAGGCTCGACCAAAGCCGCAATCAACCCGGCAACGGTCTGGGCCTCAGCCTGGTATCCAGCGTCGTCAAATTGTTGGGCGGAACATTTCGCTTGGAAGACGCCAAGCCGGGGCTCATGGCGATTATTGAGCTTTCGCTGGTGAAGTAATTTGGGGTTTGCCAACTTGCCCAAAGGGACCTCATCCGCCCTTCGGGCACCTTCTCCACGAAGCCGTGGAGAAGGGACAGGTGATTGAATGTCGTCCCTTCTCCACGTCCTATCACGTGGAGAAGGTGCCCCAACGGGGCGGATGAGGTCCCTTCGGCAGCCACGAGCCACACTCTGCGATTTCGCATTACCGAGCTTTGCGCTACACCTTTCCTATGGCGACAAATTTCTCTGAACGCATGATAGGCCCTTGGTTCGCAGTCCGCGATGAAACCGTCTTGGCGCAATTTTGGTCTGAGCTTGATCTTCTGGCCGCGCGGTCATTGCGTCAACATGAA
>JANONM010000440.1:0-1907 GCA_031420855.1 Hyphomicrobiales bacterium | reverse complement strand
GCCCGTCAAAACCAAATCATTGGCCGATACGAAAACAGCATTTCAAGTTACGCCTGCCACGGGCGCAATCGCCACAAGCGATATCGACAGAACCGCAAAACTCTACATCGGCGGCAAACAGGCCAGACCCGATGCGGGTTACAGTTACACGGTCTACGGCGCAGGCAACGAAGCTTTGGGGCAAGCGGGCTTTGGCAACCGCAAGGATATTCGCAACGCCGTGGAAGCGGCTGGCAATGCCACCGCGTGGTCATCGGCCACCGCCCACAACCGCGCGCAAGTGCTCTACTATATCGGCGAAAATCTCTCCGCCCGCAAAAGTGAATTTGCTGATCGCCTGTGCAGCTTCGGCCATACCAACAAGCAAGCTGCGGACGAAGTCGAAGCCTCGATCCGGCGCCTCTTCTACTACGCCGCCCAAGCCGACAAATTTGATGGCCGGGTGCATGCCACCAAATCCCGCCACGTCACGCTGGCCATGAATGAACCCTTTGGCACCATGGGTTTGCTATGTGCCGATGAGGCTCCACTGCTCGGTTTCGTTTCGCTCGTCATGCCAGCCATTGCCATGGGAAACCGCGTTGTGGCCGTGCCATCACCCCGGCACCCGCTGGCGGCCACTGATTTCTATCAGGTGCTTGAAACCTCCGATGTACCCGCAGGCGTCATCAACATCGTGACAGGCGACCGCGATGAATTGGCCAAGACCCTTGCCGAACATGATGATGTGGCAGCCCTGTGGTGCCACGGTTCGAAATCAACATGCGCAATGGTGGAGAAAGCATCCGCCGGAAATCTGAAACCCACCTGGGTCAATCATGGCGATGCCATTGACTGGTTCAGCAACCAGCAAGCCCAAGGCCAATCCTGGCTCCGCCACGCCACCCAGGTCAAGAACATCTGGATACCTTACGGCGAGTGAGGCAGGCGAAGGGACCTCATGCACCTTCGCCCAAGTAGGCTACGGCGCACACAGTCCGGCGCGTTGCGCCACCTTCTCCACGAAGGCGTGGAGAAGGGAATTGTTTGGGCACCTCCCCCAATTTTTATGCTGCAAAAGCGCAAAAACCAGTCTCAATAAAGTCCCTTCTCCACGCCTTCGTGGAGAAGGTGCCCCAACGAGGCGGATGAGGTCCCTAAACCGCTACGTAATCAATCTCCATGAAATCTGTCACTTCAACAAGCCAGATGTCGCGCACATAGGCTTCATGCACGGGATGGGAACTATAGCTGTCGTATGCAGCCTGATCGGCAAACTCCATGGAAAAGCCAAAATGGTAATTGGTTTTGGGGCTCACTTGGCGCAATTGCTCAAATTTCTGCACCGTTGGCAAAGCTGCCAGAGCCAGCGACTTTTCCAGAAAGTTGCGCTCTTCCGCAGAATCGCGTTTGTGTTTGAGCCGAAACACCACTGTATGCCTGATCATTGAATACCCTTCCTGATGACTGTGTGGTGATAGGCGGCCCGGCAGTTATCGTAAAGGTCCCATGCAAACCGGGACTTTGCAATGTGGCCCTTCTGCTGCTACGGAAATGCCATGGCTCAAGCACTGGACTAATTTAGATGCCAATCAAAAAACAGAATTGCCGTTTGCAGGTTGGTATTTTGGGTTGCGGCCCGATTGCCCAGTTTGCCCATTTTGAATCCGCTGCCAAGGCCCGCAACTGTGATCTTTACGCCATCTGCGATGTAGCTGAAGATTTGGTCAAGCGCATGGGCGACACCTATTTGCCCGCCAAGCGCTTTCATGACTATGAAACCATGCTGGCTGATCCCCAACTTGACGCCGTCATCATTGCCACGTCAGATGCCTTTCACGTGCCAGCCTCGCTGATGGCTTTGAAGGCCGGAAAACATGTGCTGTGCGAAAAGCCTGTTGCTGTTGCGGTTGAGGAAGCCGAGCAAC
>JANONM010000439.1:0-1978 GCA_031420855.1 Hyphomicrobiales bacterium | reverse complement strand
GGATGACGCCGAGAACCATACGACCGACCAATTGGCCCTTCTTGCCCTTGATGCTGGAAAGTTCAGATTGCAAGGAATGCCAATTGTCGAGGATGAGATGGGTCCATTTCAAAACCCGCTCACCTTCAGGTGTGAGGCCGATATAGCGTTGGCCCCTCTCCAGTAAAGGAACACCAAGCTCTTGTTCGAGTTGGCGGATGCGCCCAGACAAAGTTGGCTGGGTGATGTTGCAAGCCGTTGCCGCCCGCGTGAAATGCTTCTCGCGGGCCAGTGCTGCCAGATATTGTAATTGGCGAATGTCCATGCAACCACAATAACTTGGCTTGGCTATTCCAGCACGGTCTAAAATAATAAAACCTATACTAGGAAAATAATGCTTGACACCGCGCGGTCGTTCAGTTAGTTTCACGGACAATCCACCAATGGGCCGAAAGAAAAAGCCCCGCACCCCCACAGGAATTCAGCGATGACAGCAACGGCCACACCGCCGCCGGATGACGGCGCTTGGGAACTTATTCGCGCCCGCTATGAACAGGGCCAGGAGACAGTGAAGCAGATTGCCGAAACAATTGGTCTTTCGGGAATCGTCTTGTCAAAAAAAGCCAAGGCTTGGGGCTGGGCCATGCGCGGCAAGGTCAAGGTGGCTGTCAAAGTGGCAGTAGCGACCAAGGCGGAAACCACGACGGCAACCATCAAGCGGCTGAAAGAACTGCTGCAAAGTCGCATCACGCAGCTTGAAGTGCAGATCGATGACATTGGCAAAGATATTTCGGCGCTTGCCAATGAACGTGAAATCCGCGCCGTGAACACGCTTGTACGCACCCTCGAAAAGGTATTGGACCTTGAACGCAAAGACCGCAGCAAGCGAAAAAAAACCAACATCGAATTCCAGCGTTTTGATGAGCAACAGCGTTTGGACCTTGCGGACAAAATTGGCCGACTCCAGCAAACATGGCGAGGCGACACAGATGGCGAAAATGCTGCTGACGCCGGAAGTGGTGGAGCTGAACAACCAGTGGCTTTATTGGGCGAGGCCCGGCCAACAACTGCCGCCTGAAGGCGTTGACTTTCGCAACTGGCTGATTTTAGGGGGCAGGGGAGCGGGTAAAACCCGTGCAGGTGCCGAATGGGTGCGGGCTTTGGCGATGGGTTTTTTTGAGCCAGTGTTTCGCCGCTGCCACCGCATTGCCATCGTGGCGGCAAATTTTGACGAAGCACGTTTGGTGATGATCGAGGGTGTTTCAGGCTTGCTGGCCATTCACCCGGACCATGAACGGCCGCGCTTTGAACCATCAAAACGTACCTTGACCTGGAAGAACGGCACGGTGGCGCAGGTGTTTTCGGCTGAAGAACCCGAAGGGTTGCGCGGACCACAATTTGATGCCGCCTGGTGTGATGAATTGGCGAAGTGGAAAAAGGCCGATGCAGCCTGGATGAATTTGCAAATGGCACTGCGGCTGGGGGATGTGCCGCAAGCTATCATCACAACGACGCCACGTCCGACCAAATTGATACGTACACTGATGAAAGATGCGGGCACCGTGGTGACGCGGTCGCGAACACTCGACAACGCCGGACATCTGGCACCGAGTTTTCTGAAAGATGTGTTGGCGCGTTATGGCCACACCAATCTGGGCCGTCAGGAACTCGACGGCGAACTGATCAGCGATGATCCCGATGCCTTGTGGAAGCGCGAGACGATTGAAGCTGCGCGTGTGAAGTGCGCGCCTGAATTGCTGCGGATCGTCGTTGCCGTCGATCCACCGGCATCGTCGGGCGAAAAAGCCAATGCCTGCGGCATTGTTTGTGTGGGCCTTGGCCGCGATGGCCGGTGTTATGTGCTGGATGATGCCAGTGTGAAACGCATGCGGCCCCTGCAATGGGCCAAGCGCGTGGTTGAATTGTTCGAGACGCGAGAGGCCGACCGGATTGTTGCCGAGGTCAACCAGGGTGGCGACATGGTGCGTGCGGTGATTGC
>JANONM010000438.1:0-4671 GCA_031420855.1 Hyphomicrobiales bacterium | reverse complement strand
GAAAGTTGTATAGACCACGCCCTGTGGAATGCGTTCCGTCACATCGGCCCGCAGTGACGTGGCTCCCATGCGGCTGGCAATCGAAACCATCTGGCCATGCTTGATGCCGCGCACGTCGGCATCGTGGGGATGGATTTCCAGAACATCTTCCGCGTGCCATCTGACATTCTCGGTGCGCCGGGTTTGTGCGCCGACGTTGTACTGTGAAAGAATGCGGCCAGTGGTGAGGATCAGCGGGAACTCGCGCGTGCTGCGTTCCGGCGTTGGCACATATTCGGTGATCATAAAGCGACCGAGACCGCGCACGAATCTATCGATATGCATGATCGGTGTGCCGTCGGGCGCTGCATCATTGACCGGCCATTGCAATGATCCCAACTCATCGAGTCTTGCAAACGACACGCCTTTGAAGGTGGGCGTGACGCGGGCAATTTCATCCATGATGTCGGAGGAAGAATCATAGCGCATGTCATAGCCCATGGCTTGGGCCAGTTCGCACACCACCTGCCATTCATGCTTGCCTTGCATCGGTTTCTTGACCTGGCGAACCCGATTGATCCGGCGCTCGGCATTGGTGAAAGTGCCATCTTTCTCGAGGAACGACGTGCCTGGAAAAAACACATGGGCAAAGGCCGCCGTTTCATTCAGGAACAAATCCTGCACGACAACGCAATCCATGTTTTCCAGCGCTTCCGTCACATGCCTGGTATTTGGATCTGACTGGGCAATGTCTTCGCCTTGCACGAAGATGCCCTTGAAAGTGCCTTCAACGGCAGCATCGAGCATGTTCGGGATACGAAGGCCAGGTTCTGAATCAAGCGTCGTTTGCCACACCGTCTCAAACATTTGCCGAACCGTATCATCACCCACATGCCGATAGCCTGTAAATTCATGGGGGAAAGAGCCCATGTCACAAGCCCCTTGCACATTGTTCTGGCCGCGCAGGGGATTGACCCCCACACCGCGCCGCCCGATGTTGCCTGTCAGCATCGCCAGATTGGCCATGCCCATGACCATGGTAGAGCCCTGGCTGTGTTCGGTAACGCCGAGACCATAGTAAATCGCGCCATTGCCGCCCGTGGCATAAAGCCGGGCAGCACCCCGAATGGTTTCAGGGTCCACACCCGCGATGGGTCCCAGCACTTCCGGTGAATTGCTCCGTTCACGGATGAATGACGTCCACTTGGCAAATTCGTCGCCATCGCAACGCTCAGCAATGAAGGACTTGTTTTCCAGACCCTCAGTCAGGATGGTGTGGGACATGGCATTGATGATGGCGACATTGGTTCCCGGCATCAGGGGCAAGTGGAAGGCCGCCTTGACATGCGGTGACCTAACCGAATCTGTCTTGCGGGGATCAACCACAATCAATTTGGCACCGCTGCGCAAACGCTTCTTCATGCGCGATGCAAAAACCGGATGGCCTTCGGTGGGATTGGCACCGATAACCACGATCACATCGGCTTCATCTACCGAGCGGAAATCCTGGGTGCCGGCCGATGTGCCGAAGGTTTTGGAAAGGCCGTATCCTGTAGGCGAATGGCAGACCCGGGCGCAGGTATCCACATTGTTGTTCTGGAATGCCGTGCGGATCATTTTTTGCACAACATAAACTTCTTCATTGGTACAACGCGATGACGTGATGCCGCCGATGGAGCCACGGCCATGGGTTTTCTGGATATCCTTGAAGCGGCCCGCGGCATGGGCAATGGCTTCCTCCCAGGAAACCTCCGTCCACGGATCAGTGATCTTCGTGCGGATCATCGGCTTGGTGACGCGATCCTTGTGCGTGGCATAGCCCCAGGCAAAACGGCCCTTGACGCAGGAGTGGCCCTCGTTGGCACCGCCATCCTTGTAAGGCACCATGCGGACAACATCATCGCCCTTCATTTCAGCTTTGAAGGAGCAACCCACACCACAATAGGCGCACGTTGTGACCACCGAATGCTCGGCCTGGCCTTTTTCGATGACGGATTTTTCGGTGAGTGTTGCAGTGGGGCAGGCCTGCACGCAGGCACCGCACGACACGCATTCGGAATCCAGGAATCCTTCGTCCATGCCTGCCGAAACATGGGAAGCAAAGCCGCGGCCATCAATCGTCAGCGCAAAGGTGCCTTGCACTTCTTCGCAGGCCCTGACGCAACGCGAGCAGACGATGCACTTTGCCGGATCGAAGGTGAAATAGGGATTGGATTCATCCTTGGCCTTGAAGCGGAAATTTTCTTCGCCGCCATCGCGTTTTGCCGTGGTGTGATTGTCGCCAGCATAGCCATAACGCACATCACGAAGTCCGACGGCTCCGGCCATGTCCTGCAATTCGCAATCACCATTGGCAGCACAGGTGAGACAATCGAGGGGATGGTCGGAAATGTAAAGTTCCATCACGCCTTTGCGCAATTTGTTCAGGCGGTCGTTTTCGGTGTGGACTTTGATGCCGGGTGCAACGGGCGTGGTGCAGGAAGCCGGCGTTCCCTTGCGGCCTTCGATTTCGACGAGGCAAAGCCGACAGGATCCAAAAGCTTTCAGCGTATCCGTGGAGCAGAGCTTTGGAATCTTGGTGCCCAGTTCCATGGCCGCCCGCATGATCGACGTGCCCTCCGGCACTGTGACTTCGATGCCATCGATTTCAAGCGTTACCATGACTTCTGATGTTGATTTGGTTGTACCGAAATCGGTTTCTTTGATCAGCATGAGTTGCTCCTTTGGTTTCCCTCACCCTGAGGTGCCCGCCTCTTGGCGGGCCTCGAAGGGTCGGGCGGCAATTGTGGTTGAGAATGCTTCGAGGCTCGCAAGGGCTCGCACCTCAGCATGAGGGAACTTTGAAGGCTCATTCTGCGGCTTCCTTCATGCCAAAATCTTCGGGAAAATATTTGACCGCACTCATGACTGGCATGGGTGTTAAGCCGCCCATGGCGCAGAGGGAACCGTCGGTCATGGTTTGGCACAGGTCTTCAAGCAGTGTGAGATTGGCCGACACATTTTCACCAGCCACAATCTTGTCGATGGTTTCTGCACCTCTTGTTGAGCCAATGCGGCAGGGGGTGCATTTGCCACAGGATTCGATGGCGCAGAACTCCATGGCAAAACGGGCTTGTTGGGCCATGTCAACAGTATCATCAAATACCACCAGGCCACCGTGACCGACCATCGCACCGTTGGCAGCGAAGGTTTCATAGTCCATCTGCATATCGAGTTGCGATGCCGGGACATAGGAACCGAGAGGGCCGCCTACTTGCACGGCGCGAACTGGTTTGCCGGTAAAAGTGCCGCCGCCAAAGTCAATGATCAGTTCACGGAGCGTTATGCCGAAGGCCTTTTCGACAAGACCACCGCGTTTGATGTTTCCTGCCAACTGGAAGGGCAGGGTGCCGCGCGAACGGCCCATGCCGAAATTCTTGTAGGCCGTTCCCCCCTTAGCCAAGATGTAGGGCACGGCCGCAAAGGACAGGACATTGTTGATAATCGTCGGTTTGCCAAACAGGCCTTGCAACGCAGGGATAGGTGGCTTGGCCCGCACCATGCCGCGTTTGCCTTCAAGGCTTTCGAGCATGGCGGTTTCCTCGCCACATATATAGGCACCCGCACCGCGGCGCACTTCCAGGGTGAAGCAATGATCCGTGTGCTGAATATTGTGGCCAAGCCAATTTGCAGACGTGGCGATTTCGATGGCCTGTTTCATCGTGGCAATCGCATCGGGATATTCCGAGCGGATGTAGATCAAGCCTTTGGTGGCACCTGTGGCGATGCCCGCAATCGTCATGCCCTCGATCAGCATGAAAGGGTCACCTTCCATGACCATGCGATCCGCAAACGTGCCGCTATCGCCTTCATCAGCGTTGCAGCAGACATATTTCTGGTCGGCCTTGGCATCGAGAACGGTTTTCCACTTGATGCCAGTGGGAAATCCTGCACCGCCCCGGCCACGAAGACCTGACTCCATGACTTCGGCCACGATTGCCGTACCCGTGATACCGAGAGCTTTGCACAAGCCTTCGAATCCACCGTGGGACAGATATTCCGAAATCGACACCGGGTCAGTGATTCCGGCGCGGGCAAAGGTCAGGCGTTCCTGATTTTTCAGATAGGGAAGGTCTTCAACCAATCCATGGCAAAGCGGATGAGATTTGCCGTTTTGAAATCCGGCTGCGAAAAGACTTTCAATATCTTCAACGGCAACTGGTCCGTATCCAATGCGACCCTTTTCCGTTTCGACTTCGACAAATGGTTCAAGCCAAGCCATGCCGCGCGACGAATTGCGAACAATCTGTATACTGATGTTTTGTGCCGCTGCAGCCTTGGAAATTGCGGCAGCAACATCATCGGCACCAACCGCCTTTGCCGATGAATCGCACGGGACAAAAATCTTGATCATGTCTTCAATCCCGCGACAATTGATTGGAATTTGGCGTCGTTGACCCGCGCAACTGGCTTTCCGTTCACCATGATCGCAGGCGATGATGCACAAAGGCCAAGACAATAAGTGGCCTCCATTGTGATCTGTCCATCGGCGGTTGTGCCACCCATTTTGATCTTGAGGAATTTTTCAGCCATGGCTTGCAATTCCCGCGCCCCCATGGATTGGCAGGCTTCGGCGCGGCAAATCTTGATCACATGCCGGCCCTGGGGCTTCAAGTGAAAGTCGTGATAAAAAGTTGCCACACCATAAACTTC
>JANONM010000437.1:0-8530 GCA_031420855.1 Hyphomicrobiales bacterium | reverse complement strand
GCCGAGCGCTTGGCCATCGGGTTGACCGATAATCTCGAAACCCCCGTGCGCCCGCGCTGGCCCCTCGATACGGTGTCCGCACCAGCCTATGGGTCGGGCCGTCTGGGTGCCAAGGCATGAGCAAGAAGATCACAGTTCTGGGCGATGGCCAGTGGGGGCAGGCCCTTGCCGCTATTGCCAAAGATTGTGGCCATGATGTTGCGATCTGGAGCCGAAAAAATCCGGATGTCAATGCCGTCAAGCAAGCCGAAGCCCTGATCATTGCCGTGCCCGCCCAAGCCATTGGCGAGGTGCTGCAAGGTTTGACCATATCCGAGGGAACAGCCCTTATCATCACAGCCAAGGGTATTGAGCGTGGCAGTCTGCGTTTCATGCAGGAAGTAGTCCGCGCCGTAGCCCCGCAAGGCATTCCCTATATTCTCTCAGGCCCCAGCTTTGCCAGTGACGTGCAGAAAAAACTGCCGACCGCCGTCACTTTGGCAGGCCCCAACCTTGACGACGCCACCCTCTGGGCCAAGGCCCTGTCATTGCCCTACTTTCGCATATATGGCTCCGACGATATCAAAGGCGTGGCACTGGGAGGCGCCCTCAAAAACGTCCTCGCCATTGCCTGTGGCATCTCCGACGGGCGCAAACTCGGTGAAAGTGCCAGGGCCGCCCTCATCGCCCGCGGCTTTTCCGAACTCCAGCGATTGGGAAACATTCTCGGTGCCAGGCCGGAAACCCTGATGGGCCTGTCTGGCCTTGGGGATTTGTTGCTCACCTGCTCAAGCCCGCAGTCCCGCAACTATGGCTTTGGCCTTAAAGTAGGGCAGGGCCAATCCGTCAGCGACGCGCTGGCCGCCGCCAACGGTGTTGTTGAAGGCGTCTATTCAGCCGAAGCTGCCGTGGCGCTGGCTGACCGCCTTGCCGTTGACATGCCGATCAGCCGTGCGGTTCATGCGGTTGTCGATGGTGGGGCCACGCCGCAAGCTGTAATAACTGCTTTGCTGGCCAGACCTGTTGGCCATGAATTTATCTCAAAGGAAAAATGAAATGCTGTTTGCCCTGATCTGTGACGACAAGCCTGCAAGCCTCGAACTGCGCATGAAAATCCGCCCCGACCATGTGGCATTCCTGAATGGTCTCGGCACTGCCATGAAATTTGCAGGCCCCTTTACTGATGATGCCGGAAGCCCGGTTGGCAGTCTGGTGGTGATTGAAGCCGAGAACCGTGCCGCTGCTGAAACACTTGCCGCAGAAGACCCCTATGCCAAGGCAGGCCTGTTCCAATCCGTCGCGATCCGCCCATGGAAATGGGCTCTGAAAAACCCGGAAGCCGCGTGATGCAATATTGGCTGTTCAAATCCGAGCCCGATGTTTTTTCCTTTGACATGCTGAAGGCCAAGGGTGCCACGGGCGAGGAGTGGACAGGCATCCGAAACTATCAGGCCCGCAATAACATGCGCCTGATGCAACTCGGCGACCGGGGCTTTTTCTATCATTCCAACATCGGCAAGGCAGTGGCGGGCATTGTCGAAGTCTGCAAGCTGATCCATCCGGATTCCACCGCTGAAATTCCAGCCTGGGAATGCGTCGATATTCGCGCCGTCGCCGCCATGCCAAAACCCTTGTCACTTGATGAAATCAAGCTGGTGCCGGAATTGAAAGAAATGGTGCTGGTAAAAAATTCGAGGTTGTCCGTGCAACCTGTGACAGCGGACGAGTGGCAGCTGATTTTTCGGTTGTGTGGGCTGAAGGCCGGATGAGGGTGGGCCAGCCGTGAACGCCACCGCCTTCATCCTCGACAACACCACACTCCTTCCCGTTCCCCTCGTCCCTGAAATCCACCTCCACCTCGCCCACGAAGCAGTTCCCCTCTGGCAAAAGACCGAGGACGAATTGGGCGCCATCGGCTTGCCGCCGCCCTTCTGGGCCTTTGCCTGGGCCGGCGGGCAGGCTTTGGCCCGCTTTGTTCTCGACAATCCTGAAACCGTACGCGGCAAACACGTCCTCGATCTCGCCTCAGGTTCCGGGCTTGTCGCCATTGCGGCGATGCAAGCGGGAGCGGCAAAAGTCTTGGCTGCCGATATTGACGCCTTTGCCGTGGCAGCAATTTCGCTCAATGCGCAGCACAATCAACTTTGTGATTTTTTGGAGATAACCCAATACGATCTCCTGCAATCACCCCCGCAGCCCTTTGACACCATCCTCGTCGGCGACCTGTTCTACGAAAAAACCACCGCTGAAAAAGTTTTTGAATGGCTGACAATGGCCAAAGCCAACGGCACACATATCCTCATCGGCGACCCAAGCCGCAGCTACCTGCCACAAGACAAGCTCGCTAAAATCGCCGAATACAACGTCCCCGTAACCCGCGATCTCGAAGACGCGGAAATCAAACGGACGGCGGTTTGGCGATTGGTTTGAGCAGCAATTTTACAATCGTTCGAAGGGACCTCATCCGCCCCGTTAGGGCACCTTCTCCACGAAGGCGTGGAGAAGGGACGGTGTCTGATGCCTGTCCCTTCTCCAACGAAGTTGGAGAAGGTGGTCCTCGACTTGATCGGGGGCCGGATGAGGTCCCTTGGCTTCAAACCGGATGCGATTCCGGGTTGGTCGGCGGCAGGGCCATTTCCTTGCGTTCGGTATTGTTGAACCACAGCGCCACCATCAAAATCCCTAGCGACAGCCAAAGCCACATGTCCGTGCCGCCGCCGAAGAACAGCACCCCGATGATCACCGCAGCAGGCGTGGAAACATATGTCGCCTGCACTGTGTAAACCGCACCTTTCTGGGTGATCAGCGTGAAATAAACCAGCCGTTCCACTACCCACATCAGGCTGACTGCCAGCAAAAGCCAATGCTGTGCGAAAGTTGGATTTCCCGCAGCGGCAAACGGTTCAAACAGCAGCAGCAAAGGCAACACCAGCAGCCCTGACCACAGGCTTTCAAAGGCCCCGGCCTGAATTGTATCGGCACCCTTTGGCCAGGCCCGCGCGGCAAAGGCGTTGTAGACGCAATACAACATGGGAACCGAAATCGAAGCCACCAGCCACCAGGACACTTGCCCCGTCAACGTGCCTTCGCGTGACAACACCAGCACCAGCGTTGAAAGGAAGCCAAGCGCAATCGCCACAAGCCGACGCGGCGATGAGTCTTCTGTTCGAGTGGCCAGCGCAAACAGGTAATTGAAAAACGGCGACATGGTGATGACGATGGCCAACTCCGTCGGTGGCACATGAGCCGCCAGATAAAGATTAATGCCAAAGGGAATGTTCATCAAAGCCGCACAGCCAAAACCATAGACAACCACCCGGCGATCAATCTGCCGGAAGCCCGAGCGAAAAAACACCATGATCAACATCAACAGCCCCACCGCAATCCCCGTGTAGAAAATCGTGTGGGTGACTGGCATGTGGATGATGCTGAGGTGCTTGTAGACGCTCGGCGATACGCCCCAGAACAGTCCCAGCAGCATGAAATACAGAAAATGATTGGGGGTTTTCATCAATGACCGCTTGGAAAGAATGGAATTTCCACGTTATACCCCCATCAAGCATTAAATCGCTGCAAAAAGCGACGGAACGGAGAGGAATGTCGATGTCGGACAAGATTTACGCAGTACCAGCCGCCTGGAAGAAAAAGGCCCATGTGGACGATGCGACCTATCAGATAATGTATGCGGACTCGGTGAAAAACCCCAACAAGTTCTGGGCCAGAGAAGCCAAACGAATAGACTGGTTCAAGGCTCCCACGAAAATCAAGAATACCAGCTTTGCCTATCCGAAGGTTTCAATCAAATGGTTTGAGGATGGCATCACCAACGTATCGGTCAATTGCATCGACCGGCATTTAAAGAAGCGCGCCGACCAAACCGCCATCATCTGGGAAGGCGACAGTCCCTACGACGACAAGAAAATCACCTATCGCGAATTGCACGAACACGTCTGCCGTCTTGCCAATGTGTTGAAGAAACACGGCGTCAAAAAAGGCGACCGTGTCACGCTTTATATGCCGATGATTCCGGAAGCCGCCTATGCCATGTTGGCCTGCACGCGCATCGGGGCCGTGCATTCCATCGTGTTTGGTGGCTTCTCGCCTGAATCACTTGCAGGCCGTATTGAAGACTGCGGTTCCCACTTTATTATTACAGCAGATGAGGGTCTGCGCGGCGGCAAGAAAATTCCCCTGAAAGCCAACACCGATGCTGCCCTCGCCAAGACAGGCTCTACCGCCAAAGTGTTGGTCGTGCGGCGCACGGGAGGTGCCGTGCAATGGCAGGAAGGTCGTGATCTTTGGTATCACGAGGAAATGGCATCGGTCTCCGCTGACTGTAAGCCTGAGAAAATGAAAGCCGAAGACCCGCTGTTCATTCTCTATACCTCTGGCTCCACCGGAAAACCCAAGGGAGTATTGCACACCACGGCTGGCTATCTGGTTTATGCCGCCATGACCCATCAATATGTCTTCGATTATCACGATGGCGATGTCTACTGGTGCACGGCCGATGTGGGCTGGGTCACGGGGCATAGTTACATCGTCTATGGCCCCCTCGCCAATGGTGCCACCACGCTGATGTTCGAAGGTGTGCCGAATTACCCATCCGCCTCGCGCTTCTGGGATGTCATCGACAAGCACCAGGTGAATATTTTCTACACCGCCCCTACTGCCATTCGCGCCCTCATGCAATTGGGTGATGCGCCTGTAAAGCGCACCTCGCGCAAATCCTTGCGGCTGTTGGGTTCCGTGGGTGAGCCGATCAATCCCGAGGCCTGGGAATGGTATCACCGTGTCGTTGGCGATGACCGTTGCCCCATCGTTGACACCTGGTGGCAAACTGAAACCGGCGGCATTCTGATTTCGCCATTGCCGGGCGCCACAAAACTGAAACCTGGCTCCGCCACCAAACCCTTCTTCGGCTGCCAGCCTGCGCTGGTTGACGACAAGGGTGCCATTCTTGAAGGGGCTGCATCAGGCAATCTCGTCATCCTCGATTCATGGCCGGGCCAAATGCGCACGGTCTATGGTGATCACGAGCGTTTCGTCCAGACCTATTTCTCCACCTACAAGGGCATGTACTTCACCGGCGACGGCTGCCGCCGCGATGCCGATGGCTATTACTGGATCACCGGACGTGTTGATGATGTGCTGAATGTTTCGGGCCATCGCTTGGGCACGGCAGAAGTCGAGAGTGCGCTGGTTTCCCATCCGCAAGTTTCGGAAGCCGCCGTTGTCGGCTATCCCCACGACATAAAGGGCCAGGGGATTTATTGCTATGTCACGCTGATGATCGGCGAAACACCTTCCGATGACTTGCGCAAGGAACTGGTCAATCACGTGCGGAAGGAAATCGGCCCCCTCGCATCGCCCGACAAAATCCAGTTCGCCCCCGGCCTGCCCAAAACCCGCAGCGGCAAAATCATGCGGAGAATTCTACGTAAAATCGCCGAGGATGACTTTGGTGCGTTGGGCGATACGTCAACATTGGCTGATCCGGCGGTGGTGGAGGATTTGATTGCAAATCGCATGAACAAAAAATCGTAGCATTTCTCAGCCCTCCATCTTTGCACTGCTGTGCGGGCAAAGTTTGATGCGGTGAAATTTTTGACTGACATCCTGAAGTTCGGGAAAATCTAACTCGGAATAGCACCGTCATTCCAAACGCCCGCCCCTTGCGGGCGATTTGGAACCCAGCTTTGCCGACAACAAGCATAACTTGTTGAAAGAAAGCGGGGTTCCAGCTCGCGCTGCGCAAGGGCTACGCTTGGCTGGAATGACGGTTGTTGGGGAAGTGTTGTGGCAACCCACTACTTTCCCCGCACAGCAGTGGCATGAAGCGGGGGAGGACACTTTTTGGGGATATTTCGTATCGAGTATGCTTTGCAAGCCTGGCCATTGCTCCTATGCAGCGGACAATTTTTCTGCGGCGGCCCAGTTTGCCACAAATCTGCCAAGAGCCTGGGCTTAAGAAACCCCATGAACCGCCGTCATCTCCTGGGTCTTGCCGCCCTCAGCCTGCTCCCGTCACCCGCTTTCGCCGCCAAGCGAAAGCGCACCTATGAAGGTGCCTACGAGGTTGAATTCGATACACCTGAACGGGCGGGAACCCTGATCATCAACACCGAAGACCGGGCCCTTTATTATGTTTATGGCGATGGCACGGCCATGCGTTACGGTGTTGCCGTGGGCAAACAGGGCTTTGATTGGGCTGGCGTTGCCAAAGTCGGTCGTAAAGTTGAATGGCCGCGCTGGACTCCGCCCAAGCAAATGATTGAACGCAAGCCGGAATTGGCCAAATGGGCGAGTGGCATGCCGGGTGGGCCGGAAAACCCTTTGGGTGCCCGGGCGATTTATCTCTTTGCCAATGGCCGCGACACGCTGTTTCGCATTCACGGCACCAATGAACCCTGGTCCATCGGCAAAGCCGCTTCATCCGGCTGCATCCGCATGTGGAACGAGGAAGTGGCCGAACTTTATGACCGGGTGCAAATTGGCACAAAGGTAATTGTTATATGAAATTTAGGCACCAATCCAAGGTTGTTCACAGCAAAGTGAACCCGTCATGTCGCACCCCCCTTTTGCAAATCACGGACTTTAGCTAGTTACGCTGCTTCTAAACGAGGATGGCGAATATGAATCGGCGCGGACTAATTGCAGGACTATTTGCTTTGGCAGTGGCAGCGCCTGCTGCGCTGGTTGACGAAACCGCGGCCGCGACAGGCTCCTTTGATTTCCTCAGGCTTCGGCGAAAAGCCCGCGTGCAGCAGGCACTTCGCCAACAGGCGACTTCCCGCATCAGCCGCCGGAAACCCGTCAAGCGTCTGGCTTCCGCCAAAAAACCCAAACGCCGCAGCCGCGTGGCCTATGCGGGCCGCCGCCTGGTTGATTTCTCATCAGGCGAAAAACGCGGCACCATTATCATCCGCACATCAGAGCGCGCCCTCTATCAAATCCTCGGTGGCGGCAAGGCCATGCGCTACCTCGTGGCTGTCGGCAAGGAAGGGTTCTCGTGGACCGGCGTGGCCCGCATCGGTCGCAAAGCTGTTGATCCATCTTGGACACCACCAGCAGAAATGATAGAACGTACACCCAAATATGCCAGATGGGCCGATGGCATGCCCGGCGGTATTCCTGAAAACCCCTTGGGCAAACGCGCCCTTTACCTTTTCACGGGCAAGGGCGACACCGGCTTTCGCATTCACGGCACCAATTCCCCAGGCTCCATCGGCACCGCCGCGTCTTCCGGCTGCATCCGCATGCTGAACCATGAAGTCATCGAACTCTACAACAGCACGCCGCGCGGCACGAAAGTCATCGTCATCTGAAAAAAACAGCCCGCGACTTGAAAGAGCCGGGTTTTTCTTCTGGCCATTTGCCATGTTGCATCGCTCCAGCTAGAAGCAGCTGTAAGAACCGTGGGCATTTAATGGGGCGACAGAATGGCTGAAAACAAAATTGTGGCACGGCCGCTTTCCCCCCACCTGCAAATCTACAAACCCATGTTCACCATGATGATGTCGATCACCCATCGCTTGACGGGTGTGGCATTGTTTTTCGGTTCGGTGTTCTTTGTCTGGTGGCTAACCGCTGCTGCCCATTCGGATGCCTGGTTCAATCTGGTGCAAGGCTTCTTTTACCATTGGTTTGGCAGGCTCATCTTGTTTGGTTTCACTTGGGCCCTCATTCATCACGCCTTGGGTGGCATTCGCCATTTCATCTGGGATGTCGGCAAGGGCTTTGAACTCAAAACAGTTGAACTGATGGCCAAGCTAAATCTGGCAGGCTCGATCATCTTCACCATTCTGCTCTGGGTTTTGGCCTATGGGGTAAAATCATGAGCATGAAAACGCCGCTCAAAATAGTCCGTGGCCTCGGCTCGGCAAAATCCGGCACCGAACATTTCTGGCAACAACGGCTCACGGCGCTGGCCAACTTGCCGCTGCTGGTCTTCTTCACCTGGTTCATCATCACCCATATCGGCACCAGCCGGGCTGATGTCATTACCAGCCTCAAAAATCCGTTGATCGCCATCGCCTTGCTTCTCACGCTCGCATCGGTGTTCTGGCACATGCGGCTGGGCATGCAGGTGGTCATCGAAGACTATGTGCATGGCCATGGCCGAAAATTGCTGGCACTCCTTTTCAACACCGCATTCGTAATCGTGATGTTTGCACTTTCTGCCTACGCTGTTCTCAAAATGAGTTTTGCAATCTGATGTCCGTCACCGAGATCAAGAAAACCGCCAAGACCTATTCAATTGGTGGTCGCGCTTATCCCATCACCGATCATAGCTTCGATGTTGTTGTCGTCGGCGCTGGAGGCTCCGGTCTCCGCGCTGCACTCGGCGCATCGCAAGCCGGACTGAAAACCGCCTGCATTTCGAAAGTCTTTCCCACCCGCTCCCACACCGTGGCGGCCCAAGGCGGCATCGCCGCCTCGCTGGCCAACATGGGCGCTGATGATTGGCGCTGGCACATGTATGACACCGTGAAAGGGGCCGACTGGCTGGGCGACCAGGACGCCATTGAATATCTGGTGCGCAATGCAC
>JANONM010000436.1:0-5304 GCA_031420855.1 Hyphomicrobiales bacterium | reverse complement strand
CTGAAGAAGATTTTGGCCCTCGATCACCCGGACCGCCGCAGCGCGGCAACGGGCTTTGCAACTTTAAACAACGGTCGCACCCCGCAATCTGTTGGTTCTTCACCCCGCAACGCACCGACCGGTCGTCGGGTCATTGATCTTTGAGTGCGGTAAAAAGCGCATGACAAACAGGTGCAGCCATGGCTGAAGTGAAAAGTGCCCAAAGCACTTATTTGCTGATCCCCATTCTGCTGCTTGCGGTGTTGCTGGGCACGGCAGTCATTCGCGGTCCCAACCTGGTGTCGCCTGCCGGGTTGGGCAGCGCAATTATTGTGGCTGCTCCCCTCATTTTGGCAACTTATGCTCTCATGTCCGTTGCCATTGCAGGCCGGGGTACAGTCGATCTCGCGGTTGGGCCGCTTCTCGCCTTTATCAATGTCGTCATCGTCACGATGAACGGTCTTGACCTGGTCACTTCGCCGCTTGGGGTTTTCGTGCTCGCACTTGGGATCGGCATCGCCTACCAAATACTCTTTGCACTCGTCATCATTGTTGTCCGCGTGCAACCGATCATCGTCGCTCTCTCCGGCTTTCTGGCACTTTCGGGCATCAACCGGGTGATCATGCAGCGGCCCGGTGGCGTGGCACCCGAATGGATGGGGGCCTGGGGCAAGGGCGATACGATCTTTTCGCCGATCCTGCTGATCCTGGTTTTGGCGACGGTGGGCTGGCTGCTCTTCACCTTGTCGCCCTTCTACAAGCACCTGCGCATGATGGGCTATGATGAACGCGCTGCCTTCACGGCAGGGGTGCGAGGCAATGTCGTGCGTGTGGGTGCCCACATCATTGCTGGCATCTTTGTGGCATTGGGTGCGCTGTGTTACACCGCCCTCATTTCGTCCGGTGACCCGACACAGGGCACGACGATGTCCCTGACCGCTGTGACGGCAGTTGTGCTTGGCGGTGTGTCGCTGGCAGGCGGGCGCGGCAATGTTCTGGGTGCACTGCTGGGTGCCGTGAACCTGTTCCTCATCGGATATGTGCTGGCGACGTTTAATTTCGGATCGGTGCAGGCCTTCGTCACCCAAATGAGTTATGGGCTGATCCTGATTGCATCATTGCTGTTGACACTGCTTGTTCCACTGGTGGGCCGTCACATCAGCTTTATCACGCCGTTCTCGGCTTTCATGGTGCTGGGCGTGGTTGTCATGACGATCATCCTGCATGTGGGCATGCCCATGCCGGAAGGGGCTGGCGCTGTCACTGCAATTGGGAGCGCCGATGCTGCAGGTCGCTATCTGCTGCTGCCGATGCCGGGGGGATCAGAGCTTGCCGGATTTGCCTTGCTGCCCCTGCAGAAGTTGCTTCTGGCTTTCGTGGTCATGTTGGCCCTAGGCACTGTGATGCTGCGTGTGGTGACTGTTGAAGCACAAGCGCGGCGCTTTGGTGTTTTTGGTCATGCACTGGTTGTCGGCCTGTTGCTACTCGGATTGGCCTCCGTTGCGCTCTATGGTTTGCCGTCGAGCGGAGGCTTGCTGAAATGAGTGACGCCACGCCACGCACACGAAGCAGAGCATTTGGTTTTGTGCCAAGGTCGACAAGCCTTGTCGTTATCAATTTGGCAATCGCACTTGTTGTTGCAGCAATCGGCTTCGGCGTTGGCTTTGCCCAGGGCCTTCCTGCGCAACAGGTCATCCTCTACACTATTATTTCGGCAGCGGGCCTGTTTTGGGCTGCCAACTATGTGGCCTCCATATTCGAGAGCAGAACAGTTTCCGTCTCAACAGCAACGTCTATAGAAAACGTTGGCGTAAGCAGTGTCTGGGCTGCCAACCGTGTCCTGATTGTCGCAATGGTGGCATTGCTGATTGTCTATCTCATTGTCACTGCAACAGTTCCGGCATTTCGCTCGATCAGCAATCTCATCGCGTTCCTGGTGCTTGAAGTCATTCTGGTCTTTGCCTTCAAGGTTTCAAACGTCTTTGTCCATGGCCGTAGCGCTTTCATTGGCCTCATCGTATTGCTTGCACTCATCGTCATCAGCGCATTCACCATAAAAGGCTTCATTTCCCCGGCCAACGTGCGGGCGATTTTGCTTTTTGCGTCGTTCCTCGGAATTGCCTGTGCGGGTCAAACACTTGTGGCGCTCATGGGCGGCTTGGACCTGTCCATCCCCTTTGTCATCGGTGCTGCCAATATCGGCCTGCTCTACATGATCAGCCTCGGCGTTCCGCCCTGGTTTGCATTTGTGGCGGTTATCGCTTTGGGATGCGGCATTGGTTTCCTCAATGGCATCATGTCTTACAAGTTACAGGGCCAAGCGCTCATCCTCACGCTGGGCACGGGTTTCACTGTTGCAGGCCTCGTACAAATCATCACGTCGATCGGCTCGGAATTCGGCGGCAATGTTTTTGGCAAAGTGCCGGGATGGCTTTCCAATCTCGCAGCCATGAATGGAAAGTTCTTCGGCCTTGCGGTTCCGCCAACCATACTGTTGTGGGTTGCCATCTCCATTATCATCATCGTGGCACTGCGCTATTCGGCCTATGGTCGCTATGTCTATGCGCTTGGCGGCAATCGCCGATCCGCAAAACTCATCGGCGTTTCAGAACTCAAATACTGGCTTCTTGCCTATATCCTCAGCGGCGGATTTGCAGCCTTGACCGGCGCCTTGCTGCTGGGGTGGAGTGGTGGCGGCTTCATTGGCGTGGGCGATCCCTATCTCTTCACCACCCTTGCTGCCGTCGTTATTGGCGGCACGTCACTCGCAGGCGGTTACGGGGGCTATGGCTTCACCGTGATTGGCGTTTTGGTTTTGCAGGTCCTGAGTTCCTTTCTCATTGGCATTGGTCTCAAGTACGAATGGCAGCAATTCATCTTTGGCCTGCTGATCTTGCCCATGGTGGCGCTTTACAGCCGTTCACCCCACATCCGCGCTCAGGTTTAGGACGTCCACCATGTTTACAACGCTCTTTCAGACCAGTGATATCACCAGCAGCGCGCTGGCGGCGGCGACCATGGGTTGTTTTGCAGCCGCAGCGTTGCTGGCGCTGGGGCTCACCTGGGCCAGCGAGCGCTGGCGCATTGCCATCGCTCTGGCCGCAGTGGCGTTGGGTCTTTCCGGCTTCTCCTATATGGGTGCCACAGAGGTCTGGATCGCTTCGGGCAAGGCCTCGGCAGGCCCCCGTTTTGCCGCATGGGTGGTCGTGCACCCCCTGTTGGTCGCTGCTGCCTATTTCTATGCGAACGTGACAGAGCGGGTTCCGCCCGGTGTGTTCTGGCGGGTGACTGTTGCGGCTTTCCTCATGACTCTCAGCCGTTACCTGGGCGATGCACATATTTTCAATCCGACACTCGGCGTGCTTCTGTCGATTGTCTTCTGGCTTTACATCCTCGGCGAAATGTATTTCGGCAAGATGAGCGACGTTGTGCGTAAAGCCACGCGGCCCGTGCGACTTGGCTACTTCTGGATCCGTCTCATCATGACCCTGGGTTGGGCCATCATTCCCATCCTGCACTTTGTTGATGTGGTGATTGGAACAGGTCACGTGGCATCCATTGTCATTCTCTACACCGTCGCTGATGCGATCAATCTCATCGTCCTGTCACTCATCTATCTCGCAGTGGCCGGCAAAGAACGTTACTAAAATCAAATGGAACGCAAGAAACACAAGGGGATAAACACATGACCGGTGCAGATGCAATTGCCATCATCATATTGATCACAATCCTCATCGCCGTCGGCGTTTATCTGTTGCACTGGCTTTACCGCCATTCATCCAAGGATCAGGCCTTCGTCAGAACCGGATCGGGCGGCGAGAAGGTTGTGATGGGCGGCGGTGCGCTTGTCATTCCGATCATCCATGACATCACATTGGTGAACATGAATGCCCAGCCCATCGAAATCCGCCGCGCCGGCGAAACTTCGCTCATCACTAAAAACAAGATGCGCGTCGATGCGACAGCCGAGTTTTCGGTGCGCGTGATGCCAACCAAAGAAAATGTCTCGCTCGCCGCCCGTACCTTTGGCGACCGCACGGGTTCGCCTGATCGTGTGAAAGAAGTTGTGCAAAGCCGCTTCATTGACGCCATGTCAGCGGTGGCCGCCCAGATGACGATGGAGGAAATCCATCAGAACCGCAAAGGTTACATGCAGGCTGTTTCAGATCTCGTCATGGCTTCGCTTGCCTCAAACGGCCTGGAGCTTGAAAATGCCTCTCTCGTCAGCTTCAACCAATCCGATATTTCGGTGTTCAATCCTTCCAACGCCTTTGATGCGGAAGGCCTGACGCAACTGACACAGGAAATCGAGGAACGCCGCCGCCTGCGCAACCGGATTGAAAACGAAGCGCGGATCGACATCAAACTCAAGGACTATGAGACCGAACAGCGGGCCATCGAGATTGACCGTGATCTCGAGTTCGCGCGCATTGACCAACAGCGGGACATCGAGTCACGCCGTGCGGCCCAACTCGCCTCAATCGAGGAGGTAAAATCATCCTCCGCCATCAGCATCAGCCAGGCCAAAAGCAAGGCTGAACAGGAAGCCGAGCGCATCCAGATTGCCCGAGAACAATTGATCAGTGCAGAGCGGATCAACAGTGACACCGACATCAAGTTGCTGGCCATTGATCGCAACAAGGACAACGAGGAACGGGCCATCACAGCCCACAAACACATCGAGACCCAACGCATAGCCTCGCGCCGTGACATTGATTCCGAGCGTATTGCGAAAGACCGAGAAATCAAGGAATTCGAGATCAAATCGCGCGAAACTGTCTCCACGTCAGAAGTGCAAGCCTTGGCCGCCGTGGACAAAATCCGGATAGAGAGCGGTCACCTCGTTGACGTCAGCCGTATTGAAGTTGAGAGAGTCATCGAAACCCTGGCCCTCGAAAAGGACAAGCACGTTCGCGTGGCCAACGAAATGGCACATGCCGAAAAAGAAAAGGCGGCGATTCAGAAGCGCTACAATGTTGATCTGGAGCGCCTCAAAAAAGATGAAGAAATCGTCCATCTGGAAATTGCCAAGAACCAGAACATCAAGTTGGCTGAAAGCTCGGCCTTCCGCAGGATTGAGGACGTGACGATATCAACCCGGCGTGAGGTGGATGAGCTGCGCATCGCCGCGCAGAAATTCGTCGAAAAATTTGAGATCGAGCGCAACAAGGAAGTGCAGATTATCGACAAGGAACGGCTGATTGCAGTGATCAACAAGTCGATTGAAGAAGCCTATGCCAAGACCGAGGCTGCGGAAGCCCAGAAAAAGCTTGTCGAAGTTGAAGAGCAGGTCAACACTGCCCGCGAAATTGAAGCCGCAAACCG
>JANONM010000435.1:0-3994 GCA_031420855.1 Hyphomicrobiales bacterium | reverse complement strand
CGACACCATGACGGTCTATGACAATCTGGCGTTTCCCTTGCGCAATCGTGGCGTTGACGAAGCCGAGATCAAGAAACGGGTGACCGACATTGCCGAAATGCTGGAATAGACATCAACCCTCAGCAAGCTGGCATCTGGACTGTCGGCGGACGGCAAACAGAAAATTTAGCTGGGGCTCGGTATTGTGCTCTCGGATGTGAATGTCATCATGTTCGATGAGCCGTTAACGGTGATTGATCCCCATTTGAAGTGGCAGCTGCGTTCCAAGCTGAAGGAATTGCAGCACCGCATCAAGCGCACCATGATCTACGTGACCCATGACCAGACCGAAGCCCTGACATTTGCAGATCAGGTTGTGGTGATGAACAATGGTGAAGTGGTGCAGACGGGAACGCCCATCGAACTTTTCGAAAAGCCCAAGCACACATTCGTTGGGCATTTCATTGGCTCTCCCGGCATGAATGTTCTGCCGTGCGAAGTGAAGGGCGGAAAAGCTTTTGTTGGGGGCCATGAAGTGTCGGCCGACAACGTGAAATCGGCTGCTGGCGGAAAACTTGAATTGGGTGTGCGGCCTGAATTCGTCAGCTTTGCCAAAACGGGCTTGCCCGTCGATGTGGTGAAAGTTTCCGACGTGGGTCGCTACCGGGTTGTCGATACGCGGCTCGGCCAGCTTTCAGTCAAGCTCATTGTAAAAGAAGGCGATGACATCCCGTCGGGCAAGGCCCATCTGGCCTTCGACAAATCCCACACGCAAATTTATTCTGATAGCTGGTTGGCGGGGTCGGCGCGATGAACAAGACATATAACAATGGTGCCTGGTGGCTGGTGTTGCCGGTGTTCCTCGTGGTGGCCTTCAATGCGCTAATCCCCTTGATGACCGTCGTAAACTATTCGGTTCAAGAAACTTTCGGCAACAATGAATTCTTCTGGTCGGGGCTGACGTGGTTCAAGAAGGTTTTGGAAGATGACCAGATCCTCGATTCATTGGGTCGGCAAATCATCTTCACGTCCGTGGTCTTGCTTATTCAAGTTCCCTTGGGGCTTAGCATTGCCCTGTGCATGCCGCGCAAAGGTCCATGGGTTTCGGTTTGTCTGGTACTGATGGCCCTGCCCTTGCTTGTGCCATGGAACGTTGTGGGGTCCATGTGGAACATCATGGCGCTGCCGGACATTGGCCTCTTGGGAAAAACCATCAACGCGCTTGGCATTCCCTACAACTATACGCGAAGCCCCAGCGCTGCCTGGTTCACCGTGGTGCTGATGGATGTGTGGCATTGGACTTCGCTTGTGGTGTTGTTGTGCTACGCCGGATTGGTTTCCATTCCTGATGCCTACTATCAAGCGGCGAAGATTGATGGCGCAAAGCCATGGGCGGTGTTCCGTTACATCCAGTTGCCGAAGCTGAAACATGTGCTGACGATTGCTGTGCTGCTGCGCTTCATGGATAGCTTCATGATCTACACGGAAGTCATTGTTTTAACAGGCGGAGGCCCCGGCAGCACAACCAAGTTCCTGTCCATTGACCTGGTGCAAAAAGCCCTCGGTGGGTTTGATCTCGGCCCTGCGGCGGCACTTTCAATCGTTTACTTCCTGATCATTCTGCTCACCAGCTGGTTGTTCTACACGCTGATGATGCGCAACGAGGCCAACTGATGACCATGTCTATTTTTGGGGGTTTTTCAAAGCGCTATCTGGTGCCGCTGATCTACATCATCTTCCTGATGTTGCCGATCTATTGGCTGATCAACATGTCGTTCAAGACCACCAATGAAATTTTGAATAGCTTCTCGATTTATCCGCGCGAGTTCACCCTTGACAGCTACCGCACCATCTTCACCGATCCCACTTGGTATGGTGCCTATATCAACTCGATCATCTATGTGGCGTTGAACACGATCATGTCTGTCGGTGTGGCATTGCCGGCGGCCTATGCGTTTTCACGCTACCGTTTCCTCGGCGACAAGCATTTGTTCTTCTGGCTGCTGTCAAACCGCATGGCTCCGCCTGCGGTGTTTGTGCTGCCCTTTATCCAACTCTATTCGTCCGTGGGATTGTTCGACACGCCGTGGGCCGTGGCCTTTGCCCATATGTTGTTCAATGTGCCACTGGCCGTCTGGATTCTGGAGGGCTTCATGTCGGGCATTCCGAAGGAGCTGGATGAAACAGCTTATGTCGATGGCTATTCCTTCCCGGCGTTTTTCGTGAAGATATTCATCCCGACGATTTCCGCAGGCATAGGCGTGGCGGCATTTTTCTGCTTCATGTTTTCATGGGTGGAAATGCTGCTGGCGAAAAACCTCACGTCGGTTGCTGCGAAACCAATTGTTGCGGCGATGACCAAGACGTCGAGTGCCTCCGGCTATGAACTGGGATTGCTGGCGGCGGCGGGTGTGTTGACGCTCATCCCCGGTGCCATCGTGGTGTATTTTGTGCGCAACTATATTGCCAAGGGCTTTGCTTTAGGACGGGTATGATGGGTATTTCATGGATGGCCTGGACATGGCCGACGGCACTGTTTTTCATCTATATCTTCGGCTCCATCGCAGCCATGGGGGTGTGGGAATATTTTGAACCCGGAGGCAATCCGCGCCGGGGCATCTTTGCCCTTGATACAACCCGCGGCGACCGCCTGTTCATGACGCATCTCGGCAGTTGTTTCATTTTTCTGGCGTGGCTTGGGCTTTATGGTTTTCCGCTATGGGGCGGCTTGGTGCTGGCCATTGCCTGGGCGGTGTTTGTGTTCAGGTACGGGTGAAGGCTTTCGCTTGTGGCCAAAGGGACCTCATCCGCCCCGTTGGGGCACCTTCTCCACTGACGTGGAGAAGGGACGACACTCGCCACCTGTCCCTTCTCCACGAAGTGGAGAAGGTGGCGCGAAGCGCCGGATGAGGTCCCTTGGCCGTAAGTTCCGTCAGTACAAATCCCGCACCGCCGCCAATTCCTCGCCCAGCTTGGCCGCATCCCTTGCTGTGATCGCCTCTGCCATGGCTGGCAAACGCGGTGCCAGCAAGGCGCCTGCGATGGCGAAAAATTCGTCTTCGTCCAGAGACTCCAATGGCTTTCCATCTTCGGCGAGCAGCAAGGCCACGCAGGCCGCCGCCATGACCGCGAGATTGGGTTCGACGGCTGACAGGTATTTGTGGTTGGCTTTCACCCTTCCCAAGCGGGCGATGGGATCGGCTTCAACCAGATGCAACAGGGCCAGGCCCAAGGCCGCCGTGGGTTCGCGGTTCTGGCCTGTTTGCGCCTCTGCCAACAGGCGGCGGGCGGCATCCACCCGGTGTTCAAGCACAAGGTATGGACCGATGGTGCAGCTTGCCAGGATATGCTTGCCCGCCCGGAAGAAGTAAGCCGTGAACAGCGAGGTGAGGACCAGCCGGTTCTGCTGGATGGCCTCGAGCACTTCGCCGCGCATGCCGGGGGCAAAAGGTGAGGGCAGATTGCGCCATTGCGGCAAGAACAACCGGATGCAGATCTCTGCACCTTTCGACAAAAACAGGTCAACACCCCGCGCCGTTCCCGCCACAACGCGGGAGAGGATGGTGGACTTGCTTTGCTGGTGGTCTTCCAGCCTGTCGGCATTGGTCATATCGCGGACATAGAATTGGGCGGTTCGCATGCCATCCCTGATGCCAGCCGCCATGCAAACAGCATGGGCCGTGAGTGAATCAGCAGATTTGAGTGCAATGGTCATGGGGCAAATTGAAGCTTGCGGGAGGCTTGCCGTCAAGCGATGATTGCGTCACAGGTCAAGAAATGAAAACACCGCTGCAACAGGATATGGTCACCCAAGGGGATTTCGCCCATGAAGCGCGAAAGTTTCGGACGATTTTGAAAAGTTTCGAGCGAAATCTTGAATTGCTGTTCGCCGATCATGGCAAGGCCCCGGCCGTGGATCATGCGGCGCTGGCCACGGCTTTTGCCAATTGGCGGCAACGCTTTGATGCCACCAAACACCTCGCCAACATCAATCGCCATGATTTTGTGATTTATG
>JANONM010000434.1:0-3266 GCA_031420855.1 Hyphomicrobiales bacterium | reverse complement strand
ATCGAACCCATTCCCGGTGATGCAGCAAACCGCAGCAATATCTTTGCTCTCAAACGTGGCCGTTCCCGCCGTACCATCGAGCTCACCGGACCTTTTGATGTGGTGTCGATTGATGACTATGGCCCATTGCGTGCGTTGGCTGTTGAACCTGAGGCCGTGACTGCTGCTACTATCACGCGGCTGAAACAGACGGGCGAAAATCCACTGGCGCTGAGGGACTTTGAAAGCGGCGATTATTTGCCGGGGCGGGGGTTGCTCGACATGAAGGCAGGACTGGCGGCAGGTATCGCTGCCATGGAAGCCTATGCAGGTGATGCAACGCTGCTGTTCATCGGCGTTGCGGACGAGGAGGAAAAATCAGCTGGAGCGCGGGCGGTTATTCCGCAATTGAAAGCGCTTGCCGAACTGGAAAATCTTGAGATTGCACTGGTGATCAATCTTGATGCGATTGCCGACAATGGCGACGGGTCAACGGGTCGGGTGGTCGCCTATGGTTCCATCGGCAAGCAACTGCTGACAGCGCTTGTCGTGGGAAAACAGGCCCATGCTGGTTATCCGCAAAACGGTGTCAATGCGGCCTATGTCTTGGCTGAACTGGTGCGGGAGATTGAATTGTCGCCTGAGTTGTCTGAGACAACAGGCGGTGAAGTTGCAGCACCCCCTGCAACGCTGTTCGCCAAGGATTTGAAGCAGGGTTACAATGTCACCACGCCACACATGGCCTATGGCTATTGGAACACCCTGCAGCACAGGCGTTCACCAGCCGAGGTGTTGGACATTGCCATGGATTTGGCGGCCAAAGCCGTGGTCCGGGCGGAGGCAAAGACGGGACATAAGATCGCACTGAAGCGCGTGTCTGAATTTCCACGGCCTGCAAGTGATTCGCTGGATGCCAGCCAGAGTCTGCCGGAGCAAACCTTGCAGGCGCTGATTGAAATGGCCAAGGCCATTGATCAACCCACTGTGCTGCTGGGATTTGGTTCCATCCCCTATCCTGCGGTGCTGCTTGCCGATCAAGATTTGCGAAAACGCATTGGCGATGCGGTGCGAGCCTTCGGGCTGGGCGAGGTCAATTATTTTGCGGGCATTTCCGACATGAGTTTTTTTGGTGAGGCGGCGGGCGATCTTTCAGTGGTGGCCGCCAATACGCCAATCTGGGGCAAAGGATTTGTCATGCCGGACCCCGGTGGTTTTCCGACAATCAACATCGGGCCTTGGGGGCGCGATTATCATACGTGGCTGGAGCGTTTGCATGCGCCCTATGCCTTTAAAGTTTTACCACGGGTGTTGCTTTCGGTGATTGATGCCGTGACAAAGAAAAGCTAGAGACGCCCACAGGATTTTTCAACGGAGACTGACATGGCATTAAAACGTATCAACCCCGGCAAGCGCATGAGTGCAGCCGTCACTCACAACGGCATGGCCTATCTCGCAGGTTTTGTATCGGAAAATGCCAAGGGCCGGTCAGTCAAGGAACAGACGTTGGATATTCTGGCAGACATCGACGCAACGCTGAAACAGGCTGGCACAAACAAAACCAATATCGTCAAAGCCAATATCTGGCTCACCGATATGGCGACGTTTTCGCAGATGAACGAAGCGTGGGATTCATGGGTGGTGGATGGCCAAACACCAGCCCGCGCCACAGTGGAATCAAAACTCGCCGCCCCCGGATATGATGTGGAAATCATGGTCGAAGCGGCGATCTTGAAGAAGACGGCCAAGGCGAAAATTGCTGCGCGGCCAGTCAAGAAGGCGGCGAAGAAGGCAGTGAAGAAATCGGGTCGGAAATGAGTCTCGAATCTTGATCGCAGAACAGTTCCATTAAACCGTCATTCCAAACGCCCGCCCTGTCGCGGGCGATTTGGAAGCCAGCTTTGGCGACGACAAGCTCAGCTTGTTGATCGAAAGCGGGGTTCCAGCTCGCGCTTCGCAAGGGCTACGCTTGGCTGGAATGACGGTTGCTGGTGAGGCATTGACGAAAGATTACTTTTCCTTTCAGCAGATTGTTTGCAGCTTCCAGCGTCGTTCCCTGCCTTATTTCCGCCCCATCCCAGTGTTTGTTGCAGCGCAACATAAGTGGGGTTGGGCAATGAAATATCTGTTTGTGGCGTTGAGCGCCGGACTTCTGGCTTTTCAAAGTGCTGCCGAGGCGGGCACTGTTGGCATGGCTTCCTATTACAAATCGGGCAAGGTCACGGCCAACGGGGAGCGTTACAATCCCCATGGTCTGACGGCAGCCCACCGCAAGCTGCGCTTTGGCACGGTGGTGCGGGTGACCAATCTGCGTTCCGGCAAATCTGTTGTGGTGCGCATCAACGACCGGGGTCCGTTTATCCGGGGCCGGGTGATTGATCTCAGCTTGGGGGCGGCAAAAGTCATTGGCCTTCACAAATCCGGTGTGGCGAAGATTACCTATACGGTTTTGAATTGACGACAGCCGCTTGACTGTATTTTCCTCCCCTGCATAAAAGTATGAAACAGAGGGACGGATCATGACAGATAGAACGACGGGCAGGCTGGCTGGGAAAACGGTTTTTATCACATCGGCGGGACAAGGCATTGGCCGCTCCACTGCCTTGATGATGGCGCATGAAGGGGCATCAGTCTTTGCCACGGATTTGCGTGAAGATGGCTTGCTGACACTGGGCAAGGAACATCCAGCCATTCGTACAGCGGTGCTGGATGTCACCAACATGCAGCAGATTGAAACGGTGGCAGCGCAGGCGGGTGTCCCCGATGTGCTGTTCAACTGCTCGGGCTTTGTGCATGGCGGCACCATCCTCGATGTGGTGGACAAGGATTGGGACTTTGCCTTCGACATCAATGTCCGGGCGCATTACCGGATGATGAAAGTGTTTACGCCGGGTTGGCTGGCCAAATCCGAAAATGGGGGCAAAGCTTCGGTCATCAACATGTCATCAATCGCCTCGTCTTTGAAAGGTGTGCCAAATCGTTTTCTCTATGGCACTACGAAAGCCGCAGTCATTGGCATGACCAAAGCCATGGCGGCTGACTATGTGACCAAGGGCATCCGCGTGAACTGCATCTGTCCCGGCACAGTGGACACGCCGTCGCTGCATGACCGGATGCGGGCCAGCGGTGATTATGAGGCCGCCCACAAGGCCTTCATCGCCCGCCAACCCATGGGACGCCTGGCACAAGCCGATGAGATTGCCGCCCTCGTGCTGTATCTCGCCAGCGATGAAAGTGCTTTCACCACGGGGCAAGCCTTTGTGATTGATGGGGGTTGGTCGGTCTGAGCG